>CAINWZ010000098.1 GCA_903854725.1 uncultured Bacteroidota bacterium | reverse complement strand
CCAACATCGCCATATAACCAAAGATAGGTTTACGAGAATTCACTGACATGATTTCAGAAACCATACCCATGGCAGGTAATAATATAATGTAAACCTCGGGGTGACCTAAGAACCAGAATAAGTGTTGGAATAAAATAGCCGAACCGCCTTCGTTAGATAAAGCGCCAACACCATTTACATAAATATCAGAAAGATAAAAACTAGTGCCGAAGTTTCTATCAAAAATTAATAAGATCATTCCAGATAATAATACTGGGAAAGATAATACACCTAATACTGCTGTGAAGAACAAAGCCCAAATGGTTAAAGGCAAACGAGTCATGCTCATTCCTTTAGTACGCATGTTTAAAATGGTAGCAATATAATTTAAACCTCCTAATAAAGAAGATACAACGAATAAAGCCATCGCAATAATCCATAAGTCCATACCTGATTTAGAACCAGGCGATGCATCATGTAATGCAGATAAGGGAGGATACGCAGTCCAACCACCACTAAATGGTCCTGTTTCTACAAACAAAGAAGACAACATAACAATGCTCGCAGTAAAGAAGAACCAATAGCTTAACATATTTAAAAAAGGAGACGCCATATCGCGTGCCCCAATTTGAAGTGGAATTAAGAAGTTCGCAAAAGTACCCGACAAGCCCGCAGTTAATACAAAGAATACTAATACCGTACCGTGTGTAGTTACTAAAGCATAATAAGCTTCAGGTGTAATTTGACCACCTTTAGCCCATTTACCTAAGATAGATTCTAACCAAGGAAAACTAGCATCAGGATATCCTAATTGCAAACGGAAAAGTACGCTCATTAAACCTCCTAATACTGCCCAAACCATACCAGTGATCAAGAATTGCTTTGCGATCATTTTGTGGTCTTGACTAAATACATATTTAGTTAAGAAAGTATCGTGGTGTTCGTGATGACCATGATCATCATGTCCGTGACTTTCATGACCGTGTAATACTGCTTCGTGACTCATACCTTTTATTTAAATAATTTTAATCTTTCTATTTTAAAATCTTAAGTGATTTTTTTACTTAAGAAACTATTTTACATTTTTGCTGTGGTTGCTTTTGCAGTGCTATCTGCTTTAGCGGCTACCGGCACTGCGGTCGGATCTTTCTCCGGGAATGCAGTAAAGTATTGCGGCTTTTGTTTAGCCATCCACAAATCATACTCTTCTTGATCTACTACCTCAATAACTCCTTTCATAGAATAGTGACCATTACCACACATTTGATCACAAGAAATTTCATAACTGAAATTAGGATTGCCTGTTTTCTCGCGCATTTCTTTGGTAGTATAGATAGGTGTAAACCACATGGTGGTAGGGATACCAGGAACTGCATCCATTTTCAAACGGAAATGAGTTAACCCTACATCATGAATAACGTCTCTTGAACCAATGATTAATTTAATAGGTGTTCCTTTCACCACATACATGGTTTGTTCCGTTAAAATATCGTCTTGTGCATAAGTATCGTCCCAAATAATTCCAACTGAGTTAGTAGCAGGGTCGATATTCTTATAATATTTTTTTCCAAAAACAGCATCTTTTCCTGGGTAACGGAAAATCCATCCAAATTGTTTTCCAGTAACTTCCACTACCATAGCATTTTTAGGAGGTTCTCCTGTAAAGAAAAACCAGTTACGCAAACCAAATACAACTAATACAGTTAATGCAATGGCAGGAATAGCGGTCCAAATTAATTCTAATTTAGTGCTATGTGCAAAGAAGAAAACTTTTCTATTTTTATCTTCTTGGTATTTATACGCAAACCAAAATAATAATACTTGGGTAATTACAAATACAATGCCTGTAATAATTAAAGTAACAAAAAGCATTTGATCTACTTTTTCGCCCTGAATACTTGCAGCCCCTTGTGCTAATTGCGTTTTACCGTAATAGGCTTTATTACAAACGTAAATACCTATAAAGCCTAGGACCAAAAAAGCAACCATCAAAAATCCGTTGATTTTGTTGTTTTGTTGACGACTGGCTTCTTCGCCTTTTAAAATAGATACGTATTCACTTGCTTTGGCAATTTGAAAAATTACCACAAAAATGAGGACGATAATTGCAACAGATAAATATAAACTCATAATTCGTTTTTTCTAAATCAATAATTATACTTGATGAATGATACTTTCTTTAAGGAAAGGATGGTATTTAGCAATCAATGGTTTGCTTGCTAAAGAACGCGCTACCATTAAAATCATCACACCAATGAAGAAAGATAAAATACCAAAATCCAACCAACCCAAACTCACGTGTTCTTTCATTAAACTTCCCATCACCATTTGGTAAAAATCAATCCAGTGACCAAATAAAATAAGCACTGCCATAAACGCCATCAAAGTAAAATTACGTTTAGCAGAACGCTTCATTAATATAATTAAAGGGCAAAGGAAATTGATAAATAAATTTAAGAAGAAAATAGGCTTGTACGCTCCTTGCACACGGTGCTTGAAGTAAACTGTTTCTTCAGGAATATTAGCGTACCAAATAAGCATGTATTGAGAGAACCATAAATAGGTCCAAAAAATAGAAAAGGCAAACATGAATTTACCTACATCATGTAAGTGCTCGCTGTTTGACAATTCCATGTACCCTTTATTTTTCATGTAGATTAACCAAAGTGCAATTAAAGCCATACCTGCAACGAAAGAACTTGCAAAAGTATACCAGCTATACATGGTCGAATACCAATGTGCGTCAATACTCATTAACCATAACCAAGGAACAGTAGAAGCTACGGTTAAACCAAACCACACTAAGAAAAATCCAGAGCGAACCATGCTGCGTACATTAAATTTATGAGCAGTTTCATGATCCATTGGAGCGATGTCTGCTTCCAAACTAATTTGTCGCATTCTATATCCGAAATAACTCCAAAGTGAAATAGTAAGAGTAGTCCATATAATAAAGAAAGTAGGATTTAAGAAACCTGCTTTACCTTTTAAGATAGGATCTTTCGCAACTGCTTCCGCATCTAACCAATGATAAATATGATGATTATGTGAAAGCACTACATAAAATAATACCAACAAAGTAATTCCACCAAAAATGGGAACTAAAGTAGAAATGGCTTCTGCAATTCTTCTAAAAGATTGCATCCAGGCAGCCATTGCCATGGTACTAAAACATAAAAAGAACATGGCAGCATTGGTTACTAAAGTCCAAAAAATAGTATTGTACATTAAGGTTCCCCAAAAATGTACTTGCTCATGTTCGTCACTGCTAAAGCCTTTGGTAAACATGCCATATAATAATGCAGCACCGCCTATGCCTATTAAAGCATAAGACCATGTTTTAAGACTACCAGGAATTTCGAATTGCTCTTTAATAGATGCCATCTTACTTCTTTTGTTTATTCTTAATATATTTTATAATCATCCAGCGTTGACGCTTATTCAATTGTGATGCATAAGAACCCATCAAGTTTTTTCCGTACGCAACAGAATAAAACATTTGACCTGCAGGCATGTTCTCATATTTTGCATCGCCCACTAAAGTTGCTGGCTTTGCTGCATAAGGACCATTGCCATCTTTGTATAAAGGACCGTTACCATCTAATTTTGCTCCATGACAAATTCCACAGTTCACTAAATACAAACGCTCCGCTTCTGCTGCGTCTCTTGCACTTAAAGAATCGATAGGATTAGGAACCATTTTAGAAGCAACATAATTAGTAGAATCACCTACTTTATCTTTTGCTAAAGGGAAAGGCATTTCTTTGCCACGAGCCATAGTACCTGCAACAGGTAAATTATCGTAATGAATTCCTTTTGCTGTTAAATTGCTGTGGTCGGCATAGGTTTCATACGCACGACTATACGCCATATCGGGCATATAGATAGTACCAGGAGTACGCTTCACTTCGTTACAGCTCACCAAAGTGATTGCTGCAATAGCAATAGTTAAAAGCAAATTCTTATTAATGTTATTTTTATTCATCTTTTTTATCTTATAATCTGATTCAAATTTCTCTTTACATTAAAACTTCTTAAAGTTTTACTCCTACATCGAAACCTGTTAGGGTTTCCTCTACATCGAAACCTGTTAGGGTTTCCTCTACATCGAAACCTGCACTGCAGGTTTCTCTTCTGTATCGTAAGTACCAAACCACCATCCATCTTCTGCCACTTGCACATCTGTTTCAACAGCACCATTAGATTTTAAAAGTGCAACTAAATCATTTGTGTTTGTTTTATCGGTACACTCAATCACCATTACAAATAAATCGTCGGTAGCACGTTTGTGAAAGTGATGTTTTTTAACACCTGGTGCTAATTGACATAACCAACAAAAAGTCATCACCATACCCACCGCAGCAAACAAAACGGTTAATTCAAATATGATTGGAATCCAAGCTGGTAAAGCAAAATGTGGTTTACCACCAATATTTAAAGGCCAGTCTTTGGTAAAAATCCAACTAATAGCACTTACTGCAGTAGCCGTACCTGTAATGCCATAAATAAAACCAGCGGTGTGTAAGCTTGTTTCGCGCATTCCCAAAGCGTGGTCTAAACCATGCACTGCAAAGGGAGTGTATACGTCTTTAATTTTATAGCCAGCAGTACGCACTTGCTTTACTGCAGGAAATAAAACCTTTTCTTCATCAAAACAGCCAACTACAAATTTCTTTTGTGCCATAATTTTTTTCTTAATCGATATTATAATTAATGTGCATGCGCATTATCGTGAACAAATGAATCCAATGTTTGTGCTTCCAATTTCTCGAAACCAGGTTTGTAAGATTCTCCACTTCTCTTCAACACATATTTAATTTCTGCTACCGCAATAACAGGGAAATATTTAGCGAACAAGAAGAAGCAAGTAAAGAATAAACCAAACGTACCCATATAAAAACCAATCTCCCAAATAGAAGGGCTATAGTAAACAGACCAGCTAGAAGGTAAATAGTCACGGTATAAAGAAGTAACAATAATTACGAAACGCTCAAACCACATACCAATATTAACAATGATACTCATGAAGAAAGTAACGAAAACATTTCTTCTCATTTTTCTTGACCAGAAAATTTGAGGAGACAATACGTTACAAGCCATCATACCCCAATAGCTCCAACCATAAGGGCTAAATAAATAAGCACGGCTATACCAGAAAGTATAACCTTCATATTTATTTTGAGAATACCAACCCATAAATAATTCTGTTAAGTAAGCAATACCTACAATAGAGCCAGTAAGTACAATTACTTTATTCATTAAGTCGATGTGACCTATTGTAATATAGTCGGTTAATCCAAACACTTTACGTACCACTAATAATAAAGATTGTACCATGGCGAAGCCAGAGAAAATCGCACCTGCCACAAAGTAAGGAGGGAAGATAGTCGTATGCCAACCAGGAATGACTGAAGTAGCGAAGTCAAAAGATACAATAGTGTGTACTGACAATACTAATGGAGTACTTAAACCAGCTAACACTAAAGATAAACTTTCATGACGTTGCCAATGTTTGGTAGAACCTGTCCAACCAAAAGAAGCAATACCATATAATTTTTTTCTAAGTTTAGTAAATGCACGATCACGCACAGTTGCTAGATCGGGTAATAAACCAGAATACCAGAATAATAAAGAGACAGTGAAATAAGTAGAGATCGCAAAAACGTCCCATAATAATGGAGAGTTAAAGTTCACCCATAAAGGACCACGAGAGTTAGGATAAGGCATAATGAAAAACGCTAACCAAACACGACCCATGTGGAAGATAGGAAATTGACCTGCGCACATAACGGCAAAAATTGTCATCGCTTCAGCAGCACGATTCACCCCTGTTCTCCAACCTTGACGGAATAATAATAATACAGCAGAAATCAAAGTACCTGCGTGACCAATACCCACCCACCAAACGAAGTTGGTAATATCCCAACCCCATCCAATCGTTTTATTTAAGTTCCATTGGCCCACACCATAAGTTACCTCACGGTATAAACTGTATACCCCAAATAATAAAAGGCTGACAGCTATAAAAAAACCAACGTACCATAAACGAGATGGCTTCACTTCGATAGGGCGCAAAATGTCTTCGGTAACTTGGTGAAAATTTTTCTCACCATATACCAATGGTTCGCGCAACTGTGATTCGTATTTAATATGCATCTTTAACTATTTCTTAATTTTTTAATCTATATTTTTTATTACGCTTCTGCTTTTTCATCTGTGTTTCTTACTTTGGCTAAATAAGTAACATTAGGTAATACGTGTAATTGCTCTAACACATAAAACTGACGATTCGGATTCTCTACACGAACTTTTGTAATAGCACTATGTTTATCATTGGCGTTACCAAAGTTAATCGCGTTAGTAGGACATGATTGTTGACAAGCCACTTTCACATCTGTATCTGCCATTGGACGAGATTCTTTTTTCGCATCTAATTTAGCTGCTTGTAAACGTTGAACGCAGAAAGAACATTTTTCAATCACACCACGAGAACGAACAGTCACATCTGGATTCAATACCATTCTTGTTAAATCGTCGTTCATATTTAATACTACATCGTTTACTTCACCCACTTGATTGTCTGGGAAGCTATCTGCACCTGTATAATCGGCCCAGTTAAAACGACGTACTTTGAAAGGACAGTTGTTCGCGCAATAACGCGTACCAATACAACGGTTATACGTCATTTGGTTTAAACCTTCAGAGCTATGGTTAGTTGCAGCCACTGGACAAACGTTCTCACAAGGAGCATTGTCGCAATGTTGACACATTAACGGTTGGAAAACCACTTTAGGATTATCCATATCGCCACTAAAATATTTATCAATACGTAACCAATGCATTTCATGACCACGTAATACTTCTGGTTTACCCACTACAGAAACGTTGTTCTCTGCATTACATGCTACTACGCAAGCACCACAACCATTACAACTATTTAAATCTACACTCATGCCCCACTTAATGCCTGGACGATCGTATACTGGATAAATAGTTCCTTGTGCTTCGTAATTTGCTAAGCCACCGTAAGGTTTAGTTTCTGCCTCACGCTCTTCTAAAATTTCTTCTGGATTTTTTATGTATTCAGCTAAAGTAATTTCTTTCATTACTTCGGTACGCACACCTTGTGCAGTATCGTAACGGAAATGTGTTTGTGTTAAAGCCACTGGATAAGTTTCACCAGTCACTGTTAATGTAACATCACCACAACTAAAATGAACCATGCCATTTTCGATACATGCTAAAGGATAGGCGTTTTTACCAGTACCAATAACTGATTTACCTAAAGCTTCTGCGCGACCATACCCAACAGCAATACCTACCGTTTGAGGATGTGTACCAGGTATAATTAATACAGGAAGTTCGATTGATTTTCCGTCAACTGTTAATTTCACCACTTGCTTAGGCGGTTTAACTTCATAAGCATCTGCTTGACCAGGATTGTTTAAATCAATGTTCAATAAAGATTTTGCCATCGCAGGAGATACTATAATATAGTTGTCCCAAGTTGCACGTGTAACTGGATCAGGTAATTCTTGTAACCAAGGGTTACTTGCCCCTTGACCCGCACCAATACCTACTTTTTGATATAAGGCTAATTCAATTTTACGCTTATCATTAGAGGCAGGCTTCGTAGCACTTACTGCAGCTACTGCAGTAGTAACAGCGTTACTATTAATACTAGCACCTGCATTACTAGGTGTTGTAGGATTAATAACACCCGCTTGTAATGTTTTGTTCCAACCATTCTCGCCACCTAATTTAGCAGACCAATAGTTTTTTAAATAAGTTGTATAATCAGTTGTATCGCCAGACCACTTTAATAAAGAGTCTTCGAAAGCACGTGTTTTAAATAAAGGAGAGATAGTAGGTTGGATAAAAGAAATGTGACCAGTAATTGGTTCAGCATCACCCCAACTTTCTAAGAAATGCGGAGCAGGAATTACGTATTTACAAACTGCAGTTGTTTCATCTAATTTAGCATTGAAAGAAATAGTTGTTTTCACTTTTGCTAAACCCGATTTAACTTTATCTGCTTGCGGCCAAGTATACATTGGATTAGCACCGTAAAATAAAACAGCGTTTACTTTACCTGCATTCATCTCTTCAACAAAGTTTGCAAAATCGCTATCAATACCTTGACGATAATTTAAAGTAGCACCAAAATTAATAGTAGTTCCGTTCGCACCAATAGCATCGTTAATCGCGTTTACTATAATTTGCTCATTCACATTGTTGCTACCTGCTACTACTAAAGCAGCGCCTTTGTTAGCAGTTAATGATTTCGCAGCAGCTTCGATACCCGCTTTTAATTTTGCATCTAGTCCAATTATTTCACCACCTTTCACTGCACTTAATAAAGCAGCAGCTACTAAAGGCAATTCAGAAGGACGACATAAATATTTTTCATCTGCATTAGAACCCGTCAAACTAGCCACTGTTTCAAAGTGGATATGTCTGCTCATTGCAGGATTTTTTTCATCTAATTTTTTACCCACTGCATATTGTCTAGCAAATTCAACAGGGCTTAACCAAGTACCTAAGAAATCGGCACTTAAAGAAATAATTGCTTTTGCTTTTTCAAAATGATAAGAAGGAATAACTCTTTTTCCATAACAAGCTTCATTCGCTAACAACATCGCGCTATGCGAAACAGCATCATAAGTAACATGTTTGCTACCCGCGTGCTTTGCTAAAAATTGAGCAATAATTTGTTTGGTAGAAGGAGAAGTAATAGAACTAGTAACAATAACTGCGCCTGTATTTAATTCGGCTGCAATGGCTTTGTCGATGTCTTCGAAAGTAGCTTCTTTACCAGCAATGGTTGGGAAACGCAAACGAGCAGTATCATATAAATCTAAAACAGAAGCTTGCACTCTAGCAGAAGTACCGCCAGCAGTGATAGGGCTTAAATCATTTCCTTCTAATTTAATCGGACGACCGTCGCGCACTTTAGCAAGTACACTTACTACATCACCATCTTGAACATAAGTTGTTGCATAATAATCGGCAATACCGGGAACAATATCTTCAGGTTTGTTCGCAAAAGGAATTGCTTTTTTAATAGGCATTTCGCAACTTGCTGCCACGGCTGCGGCTGCAGTACTAAAGCCTACATATTTTAAAAAATCACGACGAGGTGCTTTCGCTTGTAAAAAACTTTCTCCTTTTTCCAAAGCAGATTCGTCTTCAACAAAAGGAAGTTCTTCTTTAAATTCGTTTTGAACTTCTTTATTAAAAGCTTCAGAATTATTTAATTCTCCAAAACTTTGCCAGTGCTTTTTTTGCTCCATAATAATGTATATATAGTATTACGCGTCTTTATTAATCTTGTTTATAAATCTAATTAGTATTAGTAGTGACATTTTTGACACTCCGTACCACCAATTTTTTCAACAGTAATTCCTTTCGTACTATCAATCTTCCCACTCTTTAAATCGGCATGGAATTTTTCATAGATACTGTAAAACCCATTGTCTTTAAATTGAACTTGCGTGTTTCTGTGACAGTTAACACACCAGCCCATACTTAAATCGGTAAATTGTTTTACTTCACCCATCTTTTGAATCTCACCATGACATTGCTGACAAGCTACTTGACCAGCGTTCACGTGTTGCGCATGGTTAAAGTAAACGTGATCAGGTAAGTTATGTATACGCACCCACTCGATAGGTTTTGCGTTGGCTGCATCCCAAGGTTGCCCTTCTGTGAAGCCAGCGTATTTGTATAATTTTTTTATTTCTGAAGTACCATCTACTACATCGCCATTTTCTCTTACTAAAGGAGCGCCTTTGTATTCGTTAATAGCCATGTGACAGTTCATACAAACATTTACACTAGGTAAAGTAGCTTGCTTTCCTTGATACACACCCGTATGACAATACTGACAGTTAATTTGATTGACACCAGCGTGTACTTTATGAGAATAGTAAATAGGTTGTTCTGGTTGATAATCTTTAGAGCGCCCTAGGTTCATTGCACCAACAGTTGTCATATAACCACCTGCAATAAATAAAATGATAGAGATGAAAGCGATGTAAGCTTTGTTTCTGTAAAAAGGAACAGGCTCTGTTGCAGGGATGCCTGCTTTGTCGTCAGATAATTTTTTTAAGTTGCTATTAACTTGTAATAAGATTAAAGAAACAACTGCTAATATTAAAGTAAGTAAACCATATACTAAAGTACTATCTGATTCTTCTTTAGGTGCTTCAGCGGCTGCGCCACCTACTGGTGCTGCACCTGCTGCAGGTACTGTTTTAATGTAAGCTAGAATAGCATCGATATCTTTATCGGCTAAACCAGGGAACAAGTTCATTGCAGTTTTATTGTACTCGTTGTACAATTTATTAGCGTAAGGATCTCCGGTTTTTAAAAATGCAGCATTGTTTTTAATCCATGCATACAAATTCTTTTTATCAGGCCAACGGTCTTCTACGCCTGCAAGTGCAGGACCAGTTAATTTTTTATTAACTGCGTGACATGATGCACAATTTTGTGAGAAAAGAGCTTTCCCGTCTTGCGCATTCAATTGATTTCCGATAGATGAACTAAGGGTGATAAATAGGAAGATCGAAACGATCTTAGCTAGGCTTCTTAAAATTGTCATATACACAAAAAGTGTCTAGGGTGTAAAAATGTCCTCGAACGGGTGCAAAACT
>CAINWZ010000097.1 GCA_903854725.1 uncultured Bacteroidota bacterium | reverse complement strand
CATTTTATTTTATTATTTTATTAATTTTTATATAACTTACTTGTACAACGATTGAATTGCTATTGCTTTGTTTTATGTGTATTTATATACATAAAAACAGCCTTAATGGAATGTGGAGAGTTGTGAATTAAACGTTCACCAAAACTCAAACATATGGATTTATTTCTTCTTGATGCCACAATGCAGATTGCAAAGACAGACTATGTGTCTTTTACTTTCTTCGTTGGCACAATGGCTATGATGGCCGCAGCTGTATTTTTCTTTTTAGAATTGAACAACACTAGCAAAGAATGGAGAACCTCTGTACTTGTATCAGGGTTAATCACATTTATTGCTGCTGTTCACTATTACTACATGCGAGGTTATTATGCAGAAACGCATGATAGTCCAACATTTTTCCGTTATGTAGACTGGTTATTGACTGTGCCTTTAATGTGTGTTGAATTCTATTTAATCACAAAGAAAGCTGGTGGTACTACAAGTTTATTATGGAAAATGATTTTAGCTTCTGTTGTAATGTTAGTTACAGGTTATTGGGGTGAGGCTGTTGCCCCAGCTCAAGCAACATTATGGGGAACTATAAGTGCTATCGCTTACTTCTATATTGTATATGAAGTATGGTTAGGTGATGTTAAGAAATTAGCAACTGGCGCTGGTACTGCTGTCGCTTCTGCGAATGCAGCATTAGGTTGGTTTGTATTAGTTGGTTGGGCTATTTATCCATTAGGATATTTAATCGGAACAGCTGATGGACAATGGTATGCTAGTTTCAAGAATATTGGAATTGACATGAATATCATCTACAATATTGGAGATGCTGTCAATAAAATCGGTTTTGGTTTGGTTATTTATAGCTTAAGTAGAAAAGCTGCTTAATTTATCAAAATAACTTTTGGGGGCAAGTTGGTTGCTTGCCCCCTTTTTTAATACTTATGCATGCAAATAAAACTCCGTCTTTACTTAATATTATTTGCATTTTTTTTATTTATTATAGATTCTGTTTTTGTTTTAAATAATAGTACTCAAATTTCTTTCTTAATTTTTGTACTTATTCTTTTTGGAGTTCCTCATGGAGCCTTAGACTTGTACATTGATCAATATTTACATAAGTCGGAAAGTAATCAAAAAATATTCTTATTAAAATATATTGCTAATATTATTGGCTACGCTTTAGTTTGGTACTTTTTCCCCGTAGTAGCTTTGATCATTTTTATACTTATTACTGCTTATCATTTTGGAGAAATTGATTGGTTGGGCAAAACAGAAAAGTTTGTTCATAAACTTGCCTATTCCATTATTGGACTATTATGGATTTTATTTTTACTTTCTAAAAATATTAATTTTGCTTTGCAAATTTTTATTAGAATGGAGCGCTCTGCTTTTAATGAAAATCAATTTATTGATCTAGCAGATAAAATTTACCCCTTAACGCTTGTTGGGCTATTTATCGTTTATGTTATTTTATTATTCTTTAAGGAGCATTTTTTTTCAAAGACCAAATATTATTACTATGCACTTATACAGCAGATTGTACTGATTATTTTCGCCTTGTATATGCCCCTTTGGCTTTGTTTTGCATTCTATTTTGGATTCTGGCATTCTTTATTATCATTTGATAAAATAAGAATCACTTTTAGTATGCCTAATGATTTCAATGGATGGAAGAATTTGATTGT
The DNA here is from genome assembly GCA_903854725.1 of uncultured Bacteroidota bacterium. Taxonomy (GTDB): domain Bacteria; phylum Bacteroidota; class Bacteroidia; order Chitinophagales; family Chitinophagaceae; genus Sediminibacterium. The sequence goes on along the minus strand of CAINWZ010000097.1, from coordinate 3,782 downwards.
TAAAGCTGCTCCCTTTTCAATCATGGCATGGTTTGGATTTGTTTATATTACTTTTCTAACATTAAATAGTAAAGATGCTTCTGGCATTTTCACTTTGCTATTTATTAGTTTATCTGTGCTCGCACTCCCACATTTACAAATATTTACAAAAATTAAGTTGAAACAAGATTGATAGTTGTTCCAACTTAATTTTTTACTAATAAGGTTTATCTGTTTGTTAATTAGCCAAAGTCTGGTATACCATTTGGCGTAAACTTGTATGGTAATCCAGAGTGAAGTTGCCTTCCTGCGTCATGAATATTGCAATTAACTTTTCTTTAGGGTCGATAAAGAAGTGTGTATTATTTGCTCCAGCCCAAAAAAACAAACCTTTAGATGCCGGAGTTTTAGTGGCTGGCCCGTCTGTTACCACTGCAAAGCCCAATCCCCACTGAGTTCCAGGCAATTGAAATAAGTCACCTGTTTGGTTGGATGTCATTAAATCCACTGTCTTTCTGCTTAAATATTGTTTCCCTTTATAAGTACCGCCAGCCATCATCATTTGGCAAAACGTAGCATAATCTGCTGCTGATGAAAACAAACCATTCACTCCACTCCAAACCGTCACATTCTCAAATGGTGGTTGATTAGCTGCTACAGAAATAGTTCCATTATTACCTTTCATATGCAAAGACACAATTTTAGATTGCTCTGATTTGGGCACATTATACCCTGTAGATTTCATTTCCAAAGGATCAAAAATGCGCGTCTTCAAAAATTCATTCACACTCATGCCTGAAAACTTTTCGATTAACACACAAAGTACATCAGGACCAGCACTATAGTTCCATTGCGTACCTGGTTGTGCTAGTAAGGGGAATTTAGTGATATTGGAAACGCGCTCCTGAATTGTCTTGCTTTGTTTGAAATAACCTTTTCTAAAGCGGTTTTCAACTGGGTTATCGTTTAATCCGTGTGTTAATCCTGAACTATGGCTCATTAGTTGTGTAATAGTCATTTCCGACTTTAAAGAATCTGTGGGAGCATCCGGCCCATCATTGACACTTCTCACTACACGAAAATTTTTAAACTCTGGTAAGTATTTAGAAACAGGATCATCTAACTTGAAATATCCTTCTTCATATAACATCATAAAAGCCGTAGAAATAATTGGTTTGGTCATTGACTGAATGTAAAATAGGTCATCTATTTTCATAGGTGTCTTTGTTGATACATTTTTGTATCCTAAAGCCCCCTGATGAACAACAGTTCCATTATGAATAATCATGGTCACAGCACCAGGAATATTCCCTTTGTCAATCTCGGATTGAACAAACTTTTCTAATCGTTTAACGCGATCGACATTGATGCCAGCAACGATTTTAGGGGCTTGCCCACTAATTTCTCCTAATAAAAGAAAGCTAAAGAGAACGAGAAGTAGTTTTGTAAATTTCATATTTTATTTTTTTTAGTTATCATTTTCTTACACTTGGATGTAATAAATATAATTATTTTTTATTTATTCCATATAATTACTGACGGGGTATATCCTTTTACTAAGAAATTGTATTTTCTTTCGGTATCTTGGTATTCTCCTCTTTTTGAATAGATGGCAATACTTGCGCTTGAAATGTTCCTTGGGTTTGAAACCGGTCCTCCATCAAGAGGCCCGAATACTTTAATCATAGCAACATCTGAAGGGTTAATATACAATTGACTTGCGTTATCAATTTTAGCTTCATCAATATATAGGTCTACAGGAAAATCTCTCAAAGTAATATAGATAGCATCGCCTAAGCTAGGATCTTGTTGTTGAATTTTTAATCCTGCAATTCTAAATCTTAAAAAGTTTAAAACATCAAAAGATTTAGCAATTTCGTCGCTTTCAATACCGTCAATAATTTTGGCTAAAGGGCTTCTAAAGGCACGAGTAGTATAGGCGTCATCAAATTTTTCTATTTGCTTTTTTTTCACACTTTTTACTACTGCTTCATTCAAAGTAAAATTATCGCCAAATGTGCCTTGCTCAAATTTGTATTTATTATTACTTGTAGTACTATCTCCTATATTAATTAAAATTGTTTGCCTAATACTTGAATTAACTGTAGAATCCAATGGTGTTATTGCGTCAATATATAAATTTCTATACTTATCTCCAATGGAGGAAAATATAAATCTTGCTGTATCTTCAAATATCATTCTAGGAGTGATGAAATCTCCATCATCGTTTGGCATAATAATATCCATGAAAACGCCTTTCTTCTTCCCAAGCATCATGAAATTTAATCCTTGTGTTTTATTATTATAATTTACAACATGACCATAAAATCCAAAAATATATTTCTGAACCATAAAATTTAAGGCATAGCTGCCTTGAGGTAAGTCTTGCCCAACAATTAGTGAATGAGATAGGGAGCCATTCATTAATGGATATCTATATTTCCAAATAGAATGCGTATTTACATCTTCAATCCATAGATTTAATGTAGATGTGGCGCTTAGCTTATTCTCATATTTGAAATCGTAATCTAATACTATTGTATCTCCATAATTGAATTGCCTTTTATTAATGTTGATATTTAACGAATCCTGAGCATTAACAGAATATATACATGTAATGAGCAATAGAATAACTAAGATATTCTTCATAATTAAAGTTACTACTTTTTCATAATATGTTTTTTTAGATAACTTAACCACCATTTATGCTTATTTGCTTGTTTAATATTTGCCATACCTATACCATTGCTCAATTAGGGTCAAATTTTGAACTCACTACTGGTAAATCAAGGACTTACGTTTAATGGAGAGAGAATTTTTGCTTTTTCATGAGGTTTGCCTGAAGATTTTAGTTACATTTAAGTATATGAAAAATAATCAAACACTACGCTTTAGTTATACAGGATGTATAACAAAGTTACTTATGGTTGTACTCGTTTTTTCAGTTAACTTTTTATCTGCACAAACTGTTACAGAAAAAATTGTTCAGGAAGAAAACAATCACTCTCAACTACAAACATTGGCGCATGAATTATTTGATAAAATAGGGCCTAGATTAGTGGGTACCCCTCAAATGCAAAAAGCCAATGAATGGGCGGTAGATAAATATACAGGTTGGGGCATTGCCGCGCGCAATGAACAATGGGGTGAGTGGAAGGGTTGGGAAAGAGGTATCACACATATAGATATGCTTTCTCCAAGAGTAAAAAGTTTAGAAGGAACCCAATTGTCTTGGAGCCCTTCTACTAAAGGAAAAGCTGTTAAAGCTGAATTAATTATTATTCCAGATGTTTTAGATTCTCTTGCCTTTCAAAACTGGCTGCCCAATGTAAAAGGAAAGTTTGTTATGATTTCAATGAATCAACCTACAGGAAGACCCGATGATAACTGGCAACAATTTGCTACGAAAGAATCTTTTGATAAATTAAAAAAAGAACGCAGCGAACAAACAGATGCTTGGCGTAAAAGAGTAAGTAAAACAGGTTATTCGTCAAGAATGCTTCCTATTATTTTAGAAAAAGCCGGTGCAGTAGGAGTGTTAACCAATAATTGGTCGAGTGGTTTTGGGGTAGATAAAATTTTTAATGCCTACACTTCAAAAATTCCAACTGTTGATATTGCATTAGAAGATTATGGAACCTTGTATCGCTTGGTTGAATCTGGCGATAACCCTATCATTAGTATTCAAACAGATTCAAAAGATTTAGGAACTGTTCCCTCATTTAATACTATTGCCGAAATAAAAGGAACTGAAAAGCCTGATGAATATGTAATGTTATCTGCGCATTTTGATTCTTGGGATG
>CAINWZ010000096.1 GCA_903854725.1 uncultured Bacteroidota bacterium | reverse complement strand
TGGAATTACTTTATTGGTAAATTTAGCAATCTTGTTTTATTTTATTAAATAAATTTAGGAAGTTTTAATTTGCTTATCTGGTTTGTCTCTCTTTATCTTCTGGTTACAATTGGAATTGGTATTTTTGTATCTTCTCGTGTTAAAAATACCAAAGACTATGCTGTTGCCGGCAGGCACCTTCCACTCCCTATCGTAACTGCTACAGTTTTTGCAACTTGGTTTGGTGCAGAAGCAATTTTTGGCGTGTCTTCTACTTTTGTAAAAGAAGGCTTAAATGGAGTTGTAGCCGACCCTTTTGGATCAAGTCTTTGTTTAATTATTGCTGGTATTTTCTTTTCCTCTAAATTATATAAATTAAATATCATTACCCTGGGTGATTTTTACAAGGCCAGATACAACAGAACTATTGAAGTTTTAACTACTATTGCAATAGTCATTTCATATCTGGGATGGGTTGCGGCCCAGATTAAAGCGCTTGGATTAATATTTAACCTTATTACTCATCAATTCATTAGTGAACAAGCGGGTATGGTTATTGGGATATTAATTGTGCTGACTTTTACTACTTTTGGTGGCATGTTATCTGTAGCTATCTTAGATTTTATTCAAATGATCGTTGTTATTGGCGGACTTCTTTATATTGCATACGCTATTTCGAATTTAACAGGGGGGGTTATTCCGGTAATTGAGAGTGCCTCTATAAATCATAAATTAGACTTTTTTCCAAAAGGTAATATTTGGACATGGATAACTTTTTTTGGCACATGGATCACCATGATGCTAGGCTCTGTACCTCAACAAGATGTATTTCAACGCATCACCTCAGCTAAAACAGCCAAAATTGCCTTATACGGATCAATACTTGGTGCTTCAATTTATTTTATATTTACATTTGTACCCATGTTTATTGCATATTCGGCGACCTTAATTGATGCCGAATATTTTAATAGGCTCGTCAATACAAATTCACAGCATGTTTTACCAATGCTCGTTCTTAACTACATGCCTCTTTTTGCTCAGGTAATATTCTTTGGAGCTGTTCTATCCGCAATTATGAGCTGCTCATCAGCAACACTTCTAGCGCCATCAATTACTTTTGCAGAAAATATTGTTAAAGGTTATTTCCCAAAAATCAGCGACAAACATTTACTTAAAATTATGAGGATTACGCTTGTCTGTTTTTCTGCTGTTGTTTTACTATATGCGCTTAGTTCGAATCTCTCAATTTTTGGTATGGTTGAGTCAGCTTATAAAATTACGCTTGCGGGTGCTTTTGTGCCTCTTGTATTTGGTGCATTTTGGAAAAAAGCTAATAGCCAAGGCGCTTTGATGGCAATTATTGGTGGTATAGGGTCATGGTTATTCGTAGAATTATTTTTAGGTGACAATACACCTATACCAGCTCAACTCATTGGCTTGGTCAATAGTATTATTGGGATGATTGTTGGATCTTTATTGCCTAACATTATCAAAGAAACAAATAAGCTGAATAACAATTAACTCTGGCACTTAATACAGAAGAAGCTTGATCGCTGTCCAATTTTCTTATTTTCAATAATTGATTTGCATTTTCGACAAGGCTTCCCTTTCCTTCCGTATACATTATAAGTTTGCTGAAAATAACCAGACTGTCCGTTCACGTTGTAAAAATCTTTAAGTGAGCTTCCGCCTAATTCAATCGCTTTTTTTAATGTGGCCTTAATATATTTAACAATCTTTTTACATTCGTTAAGCGTAATATCCTTACCTAATTTACTTGGAAGTACTCCGGCCTTAAATAATGATTCGCTTGCATATATATTTCCAACACCCACAACAATATGACTATCCATAATAATATTTTTAATA
>CAINWZ010000095.1 GCA_903854725.1 uncultured Bacteroidota bacterium | reverse complement strand
TTAATATTCACCCCAGCATAACCTCTTGTATAGAAGCTATAGAAAGGTTGACCTACTCTTAATAAATAAGCACCGTTTAACTGATCACCTGAAGGCAAGCTGGTAACTTTGTTTTTGTTAGCAGTATAACTTGCATTGATTTCCCAAGAGAAATCTTTTACTTTAATAGGTACTAAGTTTACGCTAACCTCTAAACCAGAGTTTTGCATGCTACCTACGTTATTAATATAACCAGAGAAACCAGTTGTACGTGATAAGTTTTGGTTTAACAAAGCGCCATCTGTATTACGCTTATAAATGTCAACGTTTAAGTTAATTCTATTATCAAAGAAACTGATATTCGTTCCTAAATCAACTTGTTTGTTTTTCTCCCAAGTTAAACTCTCATTACCAATATTGTTGAAAGTACCACCTGCTACACCATTGTAGTTATATCCAAAAGCGTAAGAAGGTCTCCATGTGTAGTTACCAATTTCAGCATTACCGTTGGTACCATAACTTGCATGAATTTTAAATGCAGAAATAGTTGTATTGCCTTGCATAAATGGCTCAGCTAATACATTCCAAGAAGTACCCACTGACCAGAAATTACCCCAAGGGTTGTTTACACCAAATCTTGAAGATCCATCACGACGGAAACTTCCGTATAAAGTATACTTATCTAATAAGCTAAAAGTAGCATTAGAGAAATAACCTTGGAAAGTATAATCAGAACCTACTGACTTACCGTTAGTAGAAGTAGCAGCGTTCGTAGAATAGTATAAATCTGTTCTTGGAGGGAAACCAGTTACATCACCAATTTGTCTGTAAGTAGCACTCTTAATAGCCTCTTGACCTAATTTGAAATCAGCATAAAAATGTTTTGATTTATTTAAGTCAAGATGATAATCTAATTGATTAATCAAATCAGTTAAGAAAGCTCTTGTAACAATTGAAATACCCTCTCCAGATGCACCTGAGTTATCACCATGGAATGGGTTATTAAATTGATACTCTTCATTCAAAGTATACTGCATGTTAATAGTAGTAGAATATTTCAAACCTGGTAAGATTTTATATTCAATATTTTGATTCGCAATGGCGTTCAAATTTTTTGCCCATCTTTTATCGTTTTGAGCAATATAGATTGGGTTATAGTGACCAGGGAAACCTAAGTTGTCTGGACTAATATTTAAAGTACCATCTGGATTGTAAGGATTTTGTGTAGGTCTTAATACGTAGGATACGTAAGAAGGGTTACCAAAATATAAACCAGATCCACCTGGACCATCAGAAGCTAATATTGAATTTTGTAAAGTACTACCAGCAGAAACCTTAGTTGCAAAAGATAATTTATCATTTACATTATGTGTTAATCTGATACTTCCTGTTACTCTTGAGAAATCGGCTTTCAAAGAAGTACCATCTTGGAAGAAATAACCAGCAGAAGCAAAAAACTTAGTTTTTGCATCCCCGCCACTTGCAGAAATATTGTATTGTTTTTGCGCACCTGGCTTAGTAATTAAATGGAACCAATCGATACCCACACCATTGCCATAACCATAGCTTGCTAAAGTAGCAGCAGCTGAAGCAGCTGATACACCCGCATTAGCTAAACCTTCTTTAAATAATTGGAAGTAATCGTTTACATCTGTTGGGTAACCTTGAGTCGGAGGTAAAATAGGCGTATTTTGACCTACTTCAGAATCAAATCTGAACTGAGTTTTACCTGCTCTACCACTTTTTGTAGTAATAACGATAACACCATTCGCACCTCTTGAACCATAAATAGAAGTCGCTGCGGCATCTTTTAAGATGTTAACGCTTTCAATATCATCAGAGTTAATAGAAGCTAAAACGTTTGTACTTGGGTTGATGTTGAAACCACCGCCGTTACCGTTAGAAACGTCACCGTCGTTAATTTGAGCACCATCCACAATATATAAAGGACGTGCACCGCCGTATGAAAATGAACCAACACCTCTAATACGAATGGGTGTAACCGCACCAGGTTGACCAGTTGAAGAAGTTGCCTGTAAACCAGGAGCAGCTCCTTGCAACATTTGATCTAAAGATGCAAATGGTTTGTTTTCAATTTTAGTCATATCCACTTTAGAAATAGAAGCAGTTACATTTGATCTTCTTTGTGTACCATAACCAACAACTATAACTTCCTCTAATTGCTGAGAACTAGATTCTAATTGAATCGTAAAGTTTGTTTTAGTTCCAATAGATACTTCAGCATCACTGTAGTTTATAGATTTTACTACAAGTGTTTTGGCTGTTGCAGGAACACTGATTTTAAAAGAACCATCTTCGCTTGTATTAGCACCAATTTTAGTGCCTTTTACAACCACTGATGCATTCGCAACAGCGACGCCCTTTTGGTCTGTTACTCTACCAGTTAATTGACGTGTTTGTGCAAAGGCACTTGTCATCGTCAATAAACCTAGAGTCAACATCAACATAAGTTTTTTCATATTTCAAATTTAGAATGCGAATTTAATAAATAATGGGATATATTAACAAAATGTTAAAGTTTAAAATTGAATAAATTAACAATTAGGCAATATAAGAACTTATTAGATTAAAAAATAGATATAATATATTGTATTTCAATATATTATAACCATATTAGTCAAATGATTTTTTTCCTCTTTTTGAAAGATTTTTTAAGGCTTTCCCACCCATTTTTCGACCACCGTTTTCTCGATTGCAGCTCTAGAATAATAAGAGGGAAAGTAACTATCGTTTGCCCAAGTGGAAAAAAGGTTGCGATAAAAAGGACTATTGCTATCTCCAGATTGACCAGGAGTATTGATTATCAATGTATTATCCCAATTTTTGGTATCTATTAAAATTCTAAAACTAGCCCCACTTGCTTGATTATCGGCGCCTCCTGTAGAGCCAGGTGTTTGTCCATTGCCTCCACGGGGTAATGGACCAATATTTAATTTTTCTTTTAAAGAAGGACTTAACAAATGGGCTAAGGGATGTTCTAAAGTAACATGTTTATACTTTTCTTGACCATATTGCCAGCGATTCATATCAGTGCCTAGCTTACTTTTTAAATTAATGATAGCAAGTTCAAATGCTTTTTTTACAAATGCATCTCTATTATTTATCGCGTCTAAAGAAACGGCACCAAAATTATTTGTTGGATTTTGTAAACGCTCAATGACTTTTTTTAATTGTAAAGTAACCCATGGTTTTATTTCATCTGGTACGAAATATTTTTGAGCAGCAATAGCTAATTGTTTTTCCCACATGGCATAAATTCCGGCAGCAATGCTTTTTTTATCTAATTCAAAATTCCATTGTAGTAAAAATTGTTTTGCTGCAGTAGAAAAAGAATCTTCCATTTTTATATTGGCAAGCAAGGGGACTAAAGAACTTGCTGGTATCGAAAAATAATCGGTTTGCAATTTACCCATGTCCTCTAAAGTGATATTATTTTTTTCACTTAATACTTTATTTATTCTGTCTCCTCTATAAGGGTCGGCCCAGGTGTACCCCACTGCATCCCAGTGTTCATAGGTATCTGGCGTAACATGTTGATTGGCTGTTGCAAAAAAATCTTTACTTGGATTTAATAAATGAGGTCGCTCTTTAATAGGTAAATAGCCTGTCCATTCATATCTACCATCACCAGGAATGGGCACATAACCGCTAAAATTTTTTCTTATAGGAACAATGCCCACTGCTTGCCATCCTATATTTCCTTTTTTATCAGCCCATATCATATTCTCTCCAGGGATATGACTATAGGCACAAGCTTCTCTAAAACTTTCCCAATTAGTTGCTTGATCAATTCTTAAAGATGCTAAATAAGGTGCGCCACCTGGTTCCATCCAAGCGCATTTAACTGCATACGCTTTATTATTTACCGAATCAATAAAAGTGACTGGGCCATGTACCGTATAATTTAACAGCACATTTTTAGTTGCACCATTTTTTACTTTTATACTTTCTTGAATGGTTTTCATTTTTACCCACTGGCCTTTATACCAATATTCATTTTTATGTAGTGGATTAATATTGTAAACATATAAATCTTCGCCATCGGTTTCATAGATGGTTAAACCCCAAGCCCCAAATTGATTGTGTCCTATCGAAACCCCCGGTATCTCTGGCTCTCCGCCACCTACAACATCCCAGCCTGGCGCTACTAAATGCACTATATAACGAAGTGAAGGAACTGCTACTTTTCGATGTGGGTCATTGGCTAACATAGGAAAACCACTCGCTGTTTTTCGTCCACTAATGATCCAATTATTACTCCCTTCCATTTCTTGCTCTGGCAAAAAATCGGCTACTTGTTTTCTTTTATTTAAAATATCTAGTGCAGACACATCATCTTCGTCGTGTTCTGCTACATCTGATTTGGTAAATGCAACTTCGGTTCTGTAAGCATTATACAATTCCAAAATATCAGCTTTTAATAAATCGCCTCTTATAGCAGTATCTAATTGTAAATTGGGATCCTTGGGATGAAACCAAATTAATTCTTTTACTTTTTTATCCCCTACCGCTGCCACCGATCTTCCAATATTTAATTCTTGGGTAATATTACCCAATAAACCTTGGTGCCTTGAAATAACTATTTCAGGTGTCCATTTTTGTGGCGCAATTTTTAATAATTGAAATTCAATAGGAAGCAGTGCTGGCTTACTTTTCACTTCTGTAATGTAGGCATTGACACCATCTACATAGGCTTGAATAATTTGTTGCCCATGTGGATGATAGTGTTGTAATTCTGTTTTTAAATTTCCTCTAAATTTAAAAAGGCGCGTTCCTATATCTCTTTTTAATTCTCTTTCTCCCAAGATTTCTGCAACCGTTCCTGTAGCTTGTCTACGCCAAACCTCAAATTGAAACAATCTATCTTTTGCAGCGCAATATCCTTGTGTAAAAAATAAATCATGTTCGTTATTGGCATAAATATGATTCACGCCCCATTGGTCTCTGAGTATTTCTACTTTAGTTTGTAAGCCTTTTATAACTATTGATTTTTTTTCTTGTGCTTGTAGAGAAACAAAAAAAATAAAGGTTAGAATAAATAGAAATGTAATTTTTTGAAAATGAATTTTCATAGTACGTTAATTTAATAGCCCTGAATGATGCTTTAAATTAACTAAAAAATCCTTCTCAAAATCTTGTGCGGACTTGAATTATCTCAATGGCCATAAAACTTATAAAAGCAAGGTCTTGGGGATAGAGAATTCGGTCATCTTAAACTTATTGGATTCTTTTAATTCCTTAAAGCCTCCTTTGATGTCAATTAAATGATCGAAACCACGTGCTTTTAAAATAGAAATGAATATCATGGATCGATACCCACCAGCGCAATGCACATAATAGGTTTGGTCTTTATCAATAGAAGCCATGCTATCATTGATAAAATCTAAGGGTGCATTTTGTACACCTACAATATGTTCACTTTTATATTCA
>CAINWZ010000094.1 GCA_903854725.1 uncultured Bacteroidota bacterium | reverse complement strand
GTATCGACCGGTTGGCCATCGTAGTGCGCATAAAAAATAATTGTTTCAGTTGCACCTGGCACTTTTACTTCACCATAAACCACTGGAGGCATTTGACTATTAGACAAATTGAGTAAACTTACTTCTTCAATACCTTTTGATTTCATATAATCCCTAATCCAATTTGCGTTTTCCTGCAAGCCTTTTGGATTGACAGCAACATTGGGAATAGATAAAAACGATCTAAACTCATCTACTAAATTAGATTGCTGTTCATGAATTGATTGTTTAATAAGCGCTTGCCCACTTTGTGCAAATAAACTGCCAGAAATAAATAAACTAATTACTAAAATCTTGATATTGTTTTTCATGTTCTTATCTATATTTAAAAAGCCTTCCCAACTAGGAAGGCTTTTATTTGTATTGTAAAAAATTTAAGCTAAATCAAATCGATCTAAGTTCATGACTTTAGTCCAAGCTGCAACAAAATCATTTACAAATTTTCCTTTGGCATCTTCACAAGCATATACTTCGGCAAGTGCACGTAACTCAGAATTTGATCCAAAAATTAAATCAACTCTAGTACCTGTCCACTTTGCTTTTCCAGAAGCGCGATCACTACCTTCAAATGTATATTGATGTGCATCAGCTGCTTTCCAAGTTGTGGTAAAATCAATTAAGTGTGCAAAAAAATCATTGTTCAAAACACCAGGCTTATTTGTAAATACACCATGCTTTGAATTATCGAAATTTGTATCTAAAACACGCAAGCCTCCTACTAGTACTGTCATTTCTGGAGCAGTAAGTGTTAACAATTGTGCTTTATCAATAATCATTTCTTCTGGAGAAATTAAAGTACGTGGTTTAATATAATTACGGAATCCATCAGCAATGGGTTCTAATACTGCAAATGATTCAACATCTGTTTCTTCTTGCGAAGCATCTGTTCTACCCGCTGTAAATGGAACTTCAACTTCTTGTCCTCCGTCCTTTGCTGCTTTTTCAATAGCGGCACCTCCTCCTAAAACTATTAAATCGGCAAGGGAAACTTGTTTTTCTTTATTAGCTGCATTGAATTCTTTTTGAATACCTTCTAGTGCATCTAAAACTTTAGATAATTGCGCTGGATTATTCGCTGCCCAAAACTTTTGAGGAGCTAAACGAATACGTGCTCCATTTGCACCACCGCGCTTATCAGAACCACGGAAAGTAGATGCAGAAGCCCATGCTGTTGAAACCAATGCACTTACTGAAAGTCCTGAAGACAATATTTTTGTTTTCAATGCAGCAATAGCTGATGCATCTATTAATTTATGTGTAACAGCAGGAATAGGATCCTGCCAAATCAACACTTCTGCTGGCACTTCAGTTCCAATATAACGAGAGCGAGGCCCCATATCACGATGTGTTAATTTAAACCATGCTCTTGCAAATGCATCTGCGAATTGATCTGGATTTTCATAAAATCTTTTTGAGATAGGTCCATAAGCAGGATCTACTCTTAATGCAATATCCGTAGTTAACATCGTAGGCGCATGTTTCAAGGAAGGATCATGTGCGTCAGGAACTGTTCCTGCACCTGCTCCTGCTTTTGGCTTCCATTGATGTGCCCCAGCTGGACTTTTAGATAATTCCCATTCAAATCCAAATAAGTTTTCAAAATAATTATTACTCCATTTAGTAGGTGTTGAAGTCCATGCACCTTCTAAACCTGAAGTAATTGTATTCACACCATTGCCTGAATTCAAAGTATTTTTCCATCCTAAGCCTTGTTCTTCAATACTTGCTCCTGCAGGTTCTTTGCCTACATATTTTCCTGGATCTGCCGCACCATGTGTTTTTCCAAATGTATGTCCACCCGCAATTAAGGCAACTGTTTCTTCGTCATTCATAGCCATACGTGCAAATGTTTCACGAATGTCTCTTGCAGATGCAATAGGATCAGGATTGCCATTAGGTCCTTCTGGGTTCACATAAATAAGTCCCATTTGAACAGCGGCCAATGGATTTTCTAAATCACGATCTCCACTATATCTTTTATCTCCTAACCACTCACGCTCTGCTCCCCAATACACATCTTCTTGTGGCTCCCAAACATCGGCACGACCACCTGCAAAACCAAAAGTTGTAAAGCCCATTGATTCTAATGCACAGTTACCTGCTAATATCATTAAGTCGGCCCAAGACAATTTTTGACCATATTTCTTTTTAATAGGCCATAATAATAAACGCGCTTTATCTAAATTGGTATTATCAGGCCAGCTATTTAAAGGTGCAAAACGTTGCATACCTGCTCCACCTCCACCACGACCATCTGTTGTACGATATGTTCCAGCACTATGCCAAGCCATACGAATAAAGAAAGGCCCATAATGTCCATAATCTGCCGGCCACCAATCTTGAGAAGTGGTCATTAGATCCACAATATCTTTTTTAACAGCTTTTAAATCTAAAGTTTTGAAAGCTTCTACATAATTAAAGGATTCCCCCATTGGATTTGTTAGGGAAGAATGTTGGCGTAGAATATTCAATCTTAATTGATTTGGCCACCAATCGGTATTTCTTGTTCCTGCACTTGTCATTTTGGAGGCGGTAGAAGCTCCTGTAAACGGGCATTTTGCAGCCCCATCTGTATTGTGTTCCATAGTAATAAATTAAATAAATATTGAGTATTAAAAATACTACAAATACCTATTTATTAGTTACAAAAAACGGAAAAAATTACTCTTTTTGTTGAGCAAATTATACACAATTACTCATTCCCTCCAACAATCTTACTAGTACTTCTGTATAAGTAGTTCTCATAGATATGTCGTCTTGCAAAACGATCTGGGGTATCTGCATTCACTAGCTTAACATAAATGGCCTTAGGCACACCATAATATTCATATTCATTTCCATCAGAGAAAACAACTCTTAATATCTCAGACTTAAATTCGAAATCATCAATGCTTGCCTCTGTAGTGGTTGCAGTATATTCTGTTAAGGTAGCTTCTCTTGTTTCAGCATGTATACTTACCAAAAAATGATAGGAGGAAATTAGTTTAGCAGATTTCTCTTCGGCCATTTTTTTTGCATCATCACTCTCCTGAAATTTATCAGGATGCCATTCCATCATGATCTTACGATATACTTTTTTTAAGTCGCTCAAAGTAGCTTTTTCGTCTACTCCTAAAATGGCTCTATGTCTTTCTATTCGCTTCATATCTTATTTATGATGCGCGAAGGTACAACAAACTAATTTAAATAAATAAGCCCTCTCAGGATTAACTGAAAGGGCTTAACATTATAATACTATTTTACAGCACCCAAAAAGGGACTGCAAAATTTATTTTACTTCTTCAAACTGTGCATCTTCAACAGTATCGTTGTTTGCACCACCATTAGGTTGTCCACCTGCTTGTTCACCACCTTGTGCTTCTGGGCCGGCAGCTCCAGCAGCTTGTGCTTTGTAAATTTCTTCACTTGCAGCTGTCCAAGCAGTGTTCATTGCTTCTAAAGCAGTGCCTACTTTTACAACGTCTTGTGATTGATGTGCTTCTTTTAAATTAGCCAAGGCTGTTTCGATAGGTGCTTTTTTATCAGCAGAAATTTTATCACCAAATTCTTTCAATTGTTTTTCCGTTTGGAAAATCAAACTGTCCGCTTCGTTTAATTTTTCTACTCTTTCTTTTTCTATTTTGTCACCTGCTTCGTTGGCTTTTGCTTCGGCTTTCATTTTTTCAATTTCTTCCTTAGTCAAACCACTACCCGCTTCAATTCTAATTTTTTGTTCTTTACCAGTTCCTTTGTCTTTTGCACTAACATTCAAGATACCATTCGCATCAATATCAAAAGTTACTTCAATTTGAGGAACGCCTCTTGGTGCTGGTGGAATACCATCCAAGTTGAACATACCTAAACTTTTATTTTGATTCGCCATTGGACGCTCCCCTTGTAATACATGAATTTGTACACCAGGTTGACTATCACTTGCAGTTGAATACACTTCCATTTTCTTAGTTGGAATAGTAGTGTTAGAAGAAATCATTGTTGTCATTACACCACCCATTGTTTCAATACCTAAGTTTAATGGAGTAACATCTAATAACAATACATCTTTTACATCTCCTGTTAATACAGCACCTTGAATACCTGCACCAATTGCTACCACTTCATCAGGGTTAACAGAACGGTTAGGTTTTTTACCAAAGAACTTTTCAACAATCTCTTGTACTTTAGGAATTCTTGAAGAACCTCCTACTAATATTACTTCATCAATTTGACTTACAGAATAACCTGCATCTTTTAATGCAATTTCACATGGCTTTAAGCAACGTGCAAATAAATTATCTGCTAATGATTCAAACTTCGCTCTTGTTAATTTTAACACTAAGTGTTTGGGAACACCATCCACTGCAGTAATATAAGGCAAGTTAATTTCAGTTTCAGAAGAAGAACTTAATTCTACTTTTGCTTTTTCAGCAGCTTCTTTCAAACGTTGCAATGCCATTGGATCTTTTCTTAAATCGATAGCTTCTTGTTTTTTAAATTCATCTGCTAAAAAATCCATGATCACTTTATCAAAATCATCACCCCCTAAATGCGTATCTCCATTGGTAGATTTTACTTCAAATACACCATCTCCTAAATCCAAGATAGAAATATCAAAAGTTCCACCACCTAAATCAAATACGGCTATTTTTTGTTCTACATTTTTCTTATCTAATCCATAAGCCAATGCTGCAGCAGTAGGTTCGTTTACAATACGACGAACATTTAAACCTGCAATCTCACCCGCTTCTTTAGTGGCTTGACGTTGAGCGTCATTAAAATAAGCAGGCACAGTAATTACAGCATCAGTTACTTCAGTTCCTAAATAATCTTCTGCTGTTTTTTTCATTTTTTGTAAAACCATTGCAGAAATTTCTTGTGGAGTATACATACGGCCATCAATATCGACACGAACTGTATCGTTTTCGCCTTGTACAATTTTATAACTCCAATGAGACTTCTCTTCGGTAATCTCATTAAAACGACGACCCATAAAACGCTTTACACTAGATATTGTGTTTTCAGGGTTCGTAATAGCTTGACGCTTTGCAGGATCTCCTACTTTACGTTCGCCATTCTTTAAAAACGCTACTACCGATGGGGTGGTTCTACGCCCTTCATCATTTGCGATAACTACAGGCTCGCCACCTTCCATAACCGATACACAACTATTTGTAGTACCTAAGTCAATTCCTATTATTTTTGCCATAATGCTTGATTTTCAATGTTTAATTACACTACTATAGTCAATCTTTATGCCATAATAGGTAAGCAAGCCTAAGGGTGCAAATTTGTCATATATGGCAGTAAATGACACATTTTGAAGGCCTTAAATGACATAAAACAATTAAAAAGGGGAAGAAAAGGCAGAGAAAATAGCCTTAATTTTCAGTCAATTCGGTATTTCCAGCCGTTGAACTCTTAAAAGTGAAGTTCTTTTGACTGGAGTAGCTAAAGATGACCACAAAGAACGTAGTAACAATTTTAGCCATGGTGGGATACCAACCTAGTTTATCAACAAAAAGCTTTAAAAAGCCATAATTAAGCAATATACAGCCTAATACCACTATAAAGTATTTCATTAATTGTTTCCGCTTTGTTACGGTTGTTTCTTGGAATACAACATACCTACTCAGATAGAACCCTATGGGGAAAGTAATGCAGAAGCTAATGATAAAAGAAGCTATATGGGGGCTTATTGTTAAAGAGCCTACCTGAAAGATTTGTTTTTGAAGAATATAGTTATAGGCTACAAAAAACAAAGTGATATCCAACACGGTATTAGCACCACCACAGGCAGCATATCTAAAAGTTTTTAAGGGCATCATTTTCTTGAAAATTGGATAAAACCAATCTATCATATCAAGAATTACTTTGCTAATAAAGTCGTGTAGTTTCAACATGTATGCGCTAAGATAATCTTAATTAATTACTTTTGCCAAAGGCAAGCCTATTTTATGAATTTAATATCACTTTTAAAACATACTACTTCAACCAGCTTACATAGCTTATACCAGGTATCTATTGAACCTGAACAAGTATTAGTAAATGCGACAAAACCTGAATTTGAAGGAGACTATACTATTGTACTTTTTGCATTTGTAAAACAGTTAGGCAAAAATCCTGAGGTAGTAGGAAATGAATTAGGCACTGCAATGCAAACTGCCCTTCCTTCTATTATTACCAGCTTTAATATTGTAAAAGGATTTTTAAACTTTACCATCAGTAATGATTATTGGTTTGAGTATATAAAAAACGCAGATCCCAAAAATTTAGTCCCCGCAACAACTAGTAAACAAAAAATTATGGTGGAGTACTCCTCCCCTAATACGAATAAGCCTTTACACTTAGGTCATTTAAGAAATAATTTTTTAGGATGGAGTATTGCTGAAATTTTAAAATTACAAGGACATGAAGTAGTAAAAACATGTATTGTAAACGATCGCGGTATTCACATTTGTAAAAGTATGATTGCTTGGCAATTATTTGCCAATGGCGCTACTCCGGAATCAACGAATAAAAAAGGTGACCATTTTGTAGGGGATTATTACGTTAAATACAATGACGCCTATAAAGCGGAGGTGGCCAATTTAGTAGCGGGTGGTATGTTACAAGAAACTGCCGAAAAAGAAGCCTCTATTTTGAAAGGTGCACAGGAAATGCTTTTGAAATGGGAACAGGGTGACGCAGACACTTTAGCTTTATGGAAAAGAATGAATACATGGGTATACGAAGGATTTGAAGTGACCTATAAAAAAATTGGATCCGACTTTTTCAAAACCTACTATGAAAGCAATACCTATTTATTAGGTAAAGAATTAGTAGAAGAAGGACTGACTAAAAAAGTATTTTATCAAAAAGAAGATAGTTCTGTATGGATTGATTTAACTGCTGATGGGTTAGATGAAAAAATTGTTCGTCGTAAAGATGGCACTTCGGTTTATATGACACAAGACATTGGATTAGCACAATTAAAACAAAAAGAATTTAATAATGATGCCAGTATCTACGTAGTGGGTGATGAACAAAATTATCATTTTAAAGTACTTAAATTAATTTGTCAAAAACTGCAATTACCTGCAGCAGATGGTATTTATCATTTAAGCTATGGTATGGTAGAACTTCCTACAGGTAAAATGAAAAGCAGAGAAGGTACCGTAGTGGATGCAGATGATTTAGTAGACGCGATGATTAATATCTCCAAAGAAAAAACAGAAGCTTTAGGAAAAGTTTCAGATTTTACTGCAGATCAACTCACCGAATTGTATAATACCATCGGATTAGGGGCACTTAAATTTTTCCTTTTAAGAGTGGATCCTAAAAAGAAAATGATTTTCAACCCAGAAGAAAGTATTGACTTTCATGGCTTCACCGGCCCATTCATTCAATACACTCACGCACGTATTAAAAGTATTTTGAGAAAAACGGGCACCGATATTTCACTTACGCTAAATGAGCTATTGCCTTTAGAAAAGCAATTAGCTATTGAACTATCCTCCTTCCCTGCGATTATTAATGAGGCTGCCGACAATTTAGATCCCTCCAAAGTGGCGATATATACTTTTAACTTAGCTAAGTTGTTTAATACTTTTTACGCCGAACACTCTATTGCGAATGCAGAAACTGATGCTAAAAAACAAGTACGTATTCAATTGGGTATTTTAACTGCTGCTACCTTGCAAAAAGCAATGAGTGTATTAGGTATTGCTGTTCCTGAACAAATGTAAATTGAAAAAAAGGTTCGCGCTGCTAGCTTCTCTTTAGTTTAGAATTATTATATACTTCGGGTGTTTCTTCTTCAAAACCCCATTGCGTTAATAAAGTATTCATTTGTGCTGCTGGTAGGGATGCATTATCATAATGCCCCGCTTTCATTTTTTGTCTCATGGCTTCATAGATACTTACTGCACATGCCACTGATATATTTAAGCTTTGAATAATACCCATTTGAGGTATGATAAAATTACCATCTGCTAAATTTCTAAATTCTTCTGTTACACCGGCATGCTCATTGCCAAAAACTAAAGCCACCGATTCGGTAAAATTAATATCATGCAAACTCACTGCATCACTTGACAAATGAGTGGTTAAAATTTTACTGAAATTTTTTCTTAGCGCTGCAACACAATCTTCTAAAGTATCAAACTCATGAATGGTCAACCATTTTAAAGCACTACTACTACTTCTATACCCCCATTTTTTATGTCTGGGTATTTTAGTAGTAAGCACATACACATCTTGAATACCAACAGCATCACATGTTCGCATTACTGCAGATACATTATGAGGATCTTGTACATTCTCTAATACGACTGTCAAATTTGATTGACGCTTGCTTAATACTTTTAATAATTTTTCGGTACGTTCTGGAGTCATATAATAAATTTCGGAATATTAATTTTGGATTTATTTCTTAAAAGGCGTTCTATATTGCACACCTAATCCTGGATGTCGAAGTGGTTCAATCTTACCATTATTATTTTCAAAACTATATTGTAGTCCTACCCCATTTAGTTCGGTCATTAATAAAGGGCCATCCATATCTACATAATCTAATTGCGGTAAAAATTGTGCAATAGCCGCTGATCCAATCACACTTTCATTCATACTGCCCATCATAACTTTTAATCCCAAAGTCTTTGCTTCCTTTATCATTCTTAAAGCAGGTGTTAACCCACTACACTTTGTTAACTTTATATTAATACCATGAAAATAAGTCGCACAGGTAGCAACATCTTTTTCAAACACACAAGATTCATCTGCGAACAATGGCAAAGCAGCTTGTGCTTTTAGTTGCTCCATTCCTTCCCAATTATCTTTGGCCAAAGGCTGTTCTACTAATTCAACTCCTAAGCTCGCCAATACTGGTATTTTTTGCAAAGCTTCTTCGGTAGTCCAACCTGCATTGGCATCTACGCGCAATGGTTTATCGGTATGTTGTCGTAAAGCAGTAATCATCTCAATATCATAATCGGTTCCCACTTTCACTTTATAAATAGGCCAAGGGTGGGCATTCATTTTCTCCACCATCTTTTCAATGGAATCGATACCTAAAGTATAATCACAAATAGGTGTGCTTGTATGCTGATCCCAATTGGTATTCCACATTTCATGCAAAGGTTGCTTTTTCATTTGTCCAAATAAATCCCAGCCTGCCATATCTAAAGCACTTACTAAGAAAGGATCATTTGGAAATAAATGATGTAAAAAATGCCAAAAACGTTCAGGATCAA
This sequence comes from uncultured Bacteroidota bacterium, assembly GCA_903854725.1. Classification (GTDB taxonomy): domain Bacteria; phylum Bacteroidota; class Bacteroidia; order Chitinophagales; family Chitinophagaceae; genus Sediminibacterium. The sequence goes on along the minus strand of CAINWZ010000094.1, from coordinate 76,279 downwards.
TAAGGGCAAATTTTTCAATGAGTTTTCTTTGCTTTTCTAATTGCTCCATCATGCCAGCAACTGTTACATTATAATAAACAATGGCAGGGGCTTCTCCATAACCGGCCCAATTGCCCAAAGACAAACGAATCATCAAAGTTTGTTGATGGGTCTTAGTTCTACCATTAGAGATGGTAAAAGGATATTCAAATGGTAATTGTTGTTCCCAGAAATCTAATTGCACTAGTCTATTTTTTGGCTAAGGTACAAAATAGCCTTATTTAGCGGCCACTTTCTTTAATAGCAATGGCCCATTCTTTATTAAAGTTTTTTTCTGCTAGTAAAGTCTCTAAATTGATATACATTCTATAGCGCCAATAGTGTTTTGGATTAGCTGGCTCGTTGATTCTTTCTTCCTGTGGATTTTCCCTTCTTAACTTTGCATCAACACCTAAAAAATCTTGTAGTTGAAAGATAGACCACATAGCAGGCGAACACAAATGTTGCATTAAAATGGCTTTATTAATCCATGGTTCGCAAAACTTTGGCGCCTCCCCTGTCTGTTCCATTTCTTGATGATAAAATTGTTGAGTTTTTGAAACATCTTCTTCCCACCACCCTCTAATAGTACTCGTGTCATGCGATGAAGGTGTTACTACACTTAAATAGGGAGCGTCTTTAGGGTGAAAGAATGTTGTATTAGATGCTTTAGGCATTCTTTGTACTTCCAAGCTTAATATACCTAACTGTTTCATTACTTCTGGTAAACAAGCTGGAACCATTCCTAAATCCTCGCCACATATTAGCATATTCGTGGCTCTTTTCAATTTGGGCAATTTTTGTAATGCTTCTTTTTTCCAAACAGCATCTTGTTTTACAAAGAAATAATCGACATATAAATTTCTCAATACTTGCTTCGTCTTTTCGGCTAATTGTTGAAAAGACGAAGTACCTTCTATATTATATCTAAAATGATATTGTTGTGGTTGGTCATCTTCGAAAAGAATAACGTTGGTTAATAAACCTAATAAACCATTTTTTATTTTATGTTGCCATTCTTCATCAGGCAATCCATTAAAATGATTTACCACAGCGATCTGTGTTTGAAAGGAAGGTAGAAATTCATAGAGACCCTCTCCAATGGATTGCATAAAATGAGACTTCACATATTCATTGTCATAGCCAAAAATTTGAAACATATTTGTTTCATTGATAAATGGCTTGGTAAAACGATAGGCATCAAATGAAATTCCTTTACTATTAAATTCGTGTATGCTAATAGGAATTGCCGGCACAAAATGTCCCATGATACCATCAACTGCATGCATAGGAATGCTCCAAATTCTAAAGAATCCTAAAATATGATCTATTCTAAACGCGTCAAAATAAAAACGCATTTGCTCAAATCTTAATTTCCACCAATTATAATCTGTTGCAGCCATCTGTTCCCAATTGTAGGTAGGGAAACCCCAGTTCTGTCCCTTTACGGCAAAATCATCAGGAGGTGCGCCTGCTTGTCTATCCATGTGAAATAAATTTGGATGTTGCCAAGCATCTGCTCCAAATCGATAGACCCCAATAGGAATATCCCCTTTAACGATTACTCCATTTTCATGTGCATAGTTAGTTGCACTTTTTAATTGAAGATGTAAATGATATTGTACATAATAATAAAAAGTTATTTCTGAATAAATAGTGGAAGATGGATCTGCCATTTTTTGAATAGCTACCTCATTGTATATTGAATGCGTTGGCCAAGCATTAAAATCTATACTCCCATGTAATTCTCTTAAATAAGAAAAGACACTATACGAAACAAGCCAATGTGCATTGTTATTAAAAAATTCAGCAAAACTTGAAGAGGTTAATTCCTTTTTGCCATTTTTTGCAAACAATGACCTCAATAGCTTCCATTTCAACTTCATCACTAATTCATAGTCTACTGCCTCTAATGCATTTAATTTTTCTTTTTCAATTAAATACCCCTTTATTAAATCTTGTTGTTTAGGCAAAACCATTTCTTCTATTCTAATAAACAAGGGATGTAAAGCAAATGCAGATATAGCAGCATAGGGATAAGAGTCCATCCAGGTATGGGTTGCCGTAGTGTCATTTACTGGCAATAATTGTATTAGTTTTAATCCAATTTGTTTTGACCAATCTACTAATAATTTAATATCAGAAAATTCACCAACCCCACAACTCTCTTGAGACCTTAAAGAGAAAACGGGAATAGCCACCCCAGCACCCTTCCACTCGGTATTATTTAAAACAGCAAAACCATCATTACAAATAACTAATTTTTTAATCCCCACAGATTCATAGAGGACTCTGTTATTTCCTTCTTCAAATTGAATAAAAAGTTTTTGCTTCACATCATAAATACCATACTTATATACAAAAGGGAATTCGCTATCTTTTAAATCTAATGCGATTTCAAAACAAGGTGTCTGTTTGATTTTTTTTAGTGGAATACTTTTATGGACATCCCAGCCGCCTAGTAAACTCGAAGCTCCAATAATAGCCAATGTTTGTCCTGTTTTTAATAAAGGGGCTTTTACACTAAATATATGCGTAGTTGCTTCGTTTATTTTTAGTGCAGCTACTTGCGGTTTATAAGTGGGTAGTAAAATAGAAGTAAAAGGTTCTGTATAAAATACATTTTCAATGAACCCAGCAAAATTCCAAGTGTCTAATAAAACAAGTTCATTTACTTTAATTTCATGTAGAGAAAAATTATTATCATTTCCCCCATCTAGTAATTGAGTACCGTCCTCATTTTGAATTAAATAGTGATAGGTGATTTTATCTTTTCGTAATGGCAATGGGAAATTAATATGCAATACCCAATAGGAATCATTTAAATAAACCATTGGAACTGCATTAGCCATTTCGCCTCCCCCTAATAAAGGATGATTCCCATACACAAACAAGGTTTGTCCATAAGTCGTCTGGTACTTAAGATGAAAGCTTATTTTTTTACCGCTTTCTTTATTTAATTTATTAGTTTGCATAAGCTCCTATTCACTCTTCTTTCATTAACAAACAGATACAACAACTAAAGATAAAATAATAAAGTGTATGAAAAACACATTAAATATATTTTAGTTAAATAATATAAGCTGTTGTATATTTACGTATGATACTTATTATCAACCAATTAGGTCAAATTAATGGATAAAATAATAATCTATACTGATGGTTCTTCTAGGGGAAATCCCGGCCCTGGAGGTTTCGGTGCCATATTAATGTGGGGTGGAAAAGTGAAAGAAATTCAGGAAGCCTATCGTAAAACAACCAACAATAGAATGGAACTTTTAGCAGTTATTAAAGCTATTACAGCCTTAAAAACCAAAACCTTACCCATTCATATTTTTACGGATAGCAAATATGTAGTTGAATCGGTAGAGAAAAAATGGTTAGACAATTGGATAAAGACCGATTTTAAAGGCGGTAAAAAAAACAAAGACCTTTGGCTTCAGTATCATAAAATTGCGGCTCCCTTTACGATAAAGTTTCATTGGGTCAAAGGACACAGTGATAACCCTCACAACAATAGATGTGATGTTTTAGCTACTGAAGCTGCAGACAATGGCCCTTGGAAAATTGATACCGAATTCGAATTGATAGAAGCAAAAAAGTAAAGCGAAAATAATATAGTTAGATAGCTTTAAACTTTGGAACCATTACGCTGAAAGATCCAAATAAAACTGCACCAAACACTAAAGTACCTGCTACACTATATGGATAAAATGGTAACCCATCAACCATAGTTTGTATAAGTCCTGTTATTGTAAAAGCATGATGATATCCACCACCTTGCGCCCACACTAAAAAGTTTGACACTAAAAAATAAGCAGTAGGTGCACTTAAAAATCCTACAATATATTTTGATAATTTATTGCTTTGTAAACCAAAACCAAATACTGCAGTACTTGCAATTAAAATATAATTAAGTAATTGACCTTGATAGAAACCTTCCATCGCAGTTAAGTGATAAGTAAACAATACTTGATATAATACATCTGAAATAAACATAGAAAGAATTGGCAATAAAAAAGCATATTGCTTTTGTCTTACAAATAAAGAACCTCCAAATAATGCAATGGCAATTTGTGGTGCAAAACCATAAGGTCTTCCAGGTAATACACGATATAACGCACTAGTAGCGACCATTATTAGTAAAGCGACTATAATTTGTTTGTTGAATCTCATCTTTTATTGTTTTTTCTTTTTAGACCACACTACTACTGGTAGCTTGGAAAACAAAAATAAGGTTTTCATTCATTATTTATAAATAATGCTTTTCCTCAATTGTGAATAAACTATTTAGGTACATATGACTTAAACATCACAGAAGGCAGGCTAGCCTTTATCTCAATAGAAGAATTAGCCTGTAAGGCGGCACATTCACCTGCTTTAAAAATTATCCCCTCTATGCTTATCTCCCCCTCAATTACCAATAAGAGTTCTAAAGAATGGGTAGATATTGTGTAAGAATCACCTTGCAAAATGGCAATTTTTGTTAAACCAAAATCGGGCACTGGACAAGCAAAATCAAGCTCATGACTATTTAAAGATGCACCTTTTAAAATAGCTGGATAAGTGGGCACAAATGTAACATGTTGTAATAGCTCCTTAACATCTACATGTTTGGGTGTCAAACCCCCTCTTAAAACATTATCGCTATTGGCCATTAATTCAATATTCTGTCCTTCTAAATACGCGTGTAATAAACCCGCGCCTTGAAAGATGCCTTGATACTTGGGAATATTGACAATGTTTAAAATGTAAATAGAAAAAATACCTTTATCAATATTTTTTGCGGGGATACCCTCCGCATAATATTTATGTGCCCACCAATGTGGATCCTTCTTTGTTACGGTTCCCCTTTTTACAGCTTCCGCTGCTTCAATTAATAAAGGCTTAAGAATTGAATCGGAAGCTTCCAGGGGAAGTTGCATGAAAAAAGAATACAAATTTTGATAATCAACCCCTCTAAATTCATTGATTAAGGGCCTAAAATAAAAATAACTATTAAGCCTTTCCTCTAAAATATCGGGTGGTAAAAAACCGTGCAATAACCAAAAATCACTTAAAGCCACCATTACTTCTGGTTTGTGATTCTTGTCTTTATAATTACGATTAGTTGCGTCAATAGGGATACCAGATTTTTCTTCTGCATTAAAACCAATAACAGCATTTTCTTTACTGGGGTGAACTTGAATGCTTAACATATCACGCACATCCAATATTTTGTATAAATAAGGAAGACTATCAAACAAATGGGCCGTTTCTTTCCCCAGCCAAAGAACTGGATTATCTTGAATTAGGGTTATTAATGCTCTTGCCCCCTCCTCCATATTAATAGTAGCGCTTGCAGAAGGATGTGCTCCCATCCAATATTCGGCATATGGCAAATGATTTACGTTCTCCACACCCATTAAATTTGGAATGAAGGTTTTACCTCCCCAATCATAATGCCTGTGTTTTCCTTGTAATTTATACGCTTTTTGCATATGTATTTAATGACGATGTTTGAGCTATAGGATAAAGCTAAATGAATTTTAAATGAGCAACAAAGAAATTGGGATTTTTGGCGAAAATACAGCTACCGAATACTTAATTACGCTAGGTTTTGAAATACTACATAGGAATTGGAGATGCAAACATTTAGAAATAGACATTATCGCAAGTAAAAATAACCTACTACATATTATTGAAGTTAAAACCAGATCCAGTATTGAATTTGGCTATCCCGAACAATTCATACATCGTCAAAAAATGCAGTTTTTAAAAAATGGGGCTGCCCTCTTTCAATTCCAACATCCACAATGGAAATATTTACAATTTGATGTGATTTCTATTTTCTTAAACCAGCATTCAAATTGGGAGTTACAATTTTTCGAAGACGTATATTTCTAATTATTTGTTGAGCTGAGTTTAATCATAACGCTTAATTTAATGATACTAATATGTAATTAATTAGAGAAAGAAGATTAAATTAGTACTACTTAATCATAACCGCGATGAGCCAAATTGAAAATAAAATAGCTTTAATTACCGGAGGTGCATCGGGCATAGGAAAATTAATGGGATTGTTATTACTTGAAAAAAAGTTAGACTGTTTAGTTATTTGGGATATCAATCCACTTTCATTAGAGGCGACTGCCGTTGAATTTAAAGAACATGGTTATAAAGTTTATCCTTATATAGTGGATATAATGAATACAGCTGATGTTATCAAATATGCACAAATTGTAAAACAAGAAGTGGGCACCATTGATATCCTCATTAACAATGCTGGAATAATTGTAGGAAAACTTTTTGCAGACTATACCCATCTAGACATAGAAAAAACAATGGGCATTAATAGTAATGCCTCCATGCATATCACTGCCGAATTTTTACCGGCTATGATTGCGCAAAGAGATGGACATATTATAAATATTGCTTCCGCTGCTGGTATGGTCAGCAACCCTAAACTAAGTGTATATGCAGCTAGTAAATGGGCAGTAATTGGCTGGAGCGATTCCCTGCAATTAGAAATGGCCGCAGCAAAAACAAATGTAAAAATTACAACAGTTACGCCTTATTATATAAATACTGGCATGTTTGATGGTGTTCAAAGTAAACTAATCCCCATCGTTGAACCTTCAGTAGCTGCCAAAAAAATAATTAACGGAATAGAAAATAATAAGCGCTTTGTTAGGTTGCCTTGGATAGTTTATTTGGTTCCCTTATTTAAAGGAATACTACCAGCAAGTTGGTTTGATGTTTTGGTAGGTAAGTGGATAGGAATGCATCATACTATGGATGACTTTAGAGGTCGAAAATAGATAAACGAAAAATTACCCTATTAAGGCTTGCATTTTTTCTACCATCTTATAAGTAGCAGGACACAATTCAACATTTTGTTTGTGAACATGCATATACTCTGTCATTTTCCTTTTTGTTAGATGAGGAAATCCCGAACAATCTGCAGGTCTGATATCGTATATGCTACACATATTCGTCTTCATATTTAAAAACTGACATGGTTGTAATTTGTTCAACCAATCATTGTCTTTTTTATCATAAACCAACCACTTCTCTTTAAAAGCAGCAGGTGTCATTTCGAAATGATTTGCGATTCTTTTAATATCAGTAGGCGTAAAAGTAGGGCTCATCGTTTTACAGCAATTAGCGCAACTCAAACAATCTACCTCTTTCCAAACTTCAGGACTTACTTTTTTTGTTAACTGATCTAAGCCTTTAGGCGTTTTCTTTTCTAATTTTGACAAGAATGATTTTAATTGTTTCCCATTATGCCTCACTTTCTGCTTAAATGACCTTAAATTTACTTTCATGTATTTGTTTAATCTGACGCGAAATAAAATCATTAATACATAACTATCAAATCTATTATTCCATAATATGAATTGGGTTAACTATAAAAAAGGGTTTAAAGCATTCTTACAACTTGAAAAGTCGCTAAGTGCTCATTCTGTCGAAGCTTATCTAAGAGACATTGATAAATTAACCAACTACCTAGAAAGTAATAAAGAAAGCCTAAGCCCCGCAGAGGTAAGACTGCAGCATCTACAGTCATTTATTCAATGTATTGGCGAAATGGAAATGGCGCCTACTTCACAAGCAAGAATTATCTCTGGTATAAAATCATTTTTTAAATATTGTCTTCTTGAACAAATTTGCACCGTCAACCCAACTACTCTTTTACCAAGCCCTAAAACAAGGCGCAAATTACCAGATGTATTAAGTTTTGAAGAAATTGAACTTCTCATCTCTCACTTAGATTTAAGCAAACCTGAAGGCGGCAGAAACAAAGCGATATTAGAAACCATGTATAGTTCGGGCTTAAGGGTAACAGAAGCCATCAATTTAAAAATTTCTTGCTTGTATTTAGATGTTGGTTTTATAAGAGTCATTGGGAAAGGCGATAAAGAGAGATTAATTCCTATTGGATCCGATGCTATTAAATTTATCAAAATTTATAAAGACACCATTAGAATACATCAAACCCCCGCTAAAAATTGTGAGGATATATTATTCTTAAACAATAGAGGAAAGGGCCTGAGTAGGGTTATGATTTTTTATATTATCAAAGACCTTATTTTAAAATCAGGTATCAAAAAATCAATTTCCCCCCATAGCTTTAGACACTCTTTTGCCACCCATTTAGTGGAAGGCGGCGCCGATTTAAGAGCCGTTCAAGAAATGCTTGGGCATGAAAGCATCACGACTACCGAAATATATACCCACATTAACAGAGAGTACTTAAGGGATACGCTTGATCGATTTCATCCTGCCTTCAAAAAATAACACAAATTACTCTTTTGATAACCTAAAATAAAGTAGGTTTGTTCTCTAAAAAAATATGACCATGAAAAAAATACTTTTTGTTGTAGGAACATTTTTAAGTTTGTCTATTACAGCACAAATTAAAATGCCTGCACCAAGCCCTACTCAAACACTTTCACAAGAATTTGGTTTAGGTAAAATTGATATAGTGTATTCTAGACCCGGTTTAAAAGGACGTGCTGCTTTTGGAAACGGAAGCTTATTAGCACCAACGGGTATTGTTTGGAGAACAGGTGCAAATGGTGCCACTAAAGTGACTTTTTCACATCCAGTAACAGTTGGTAATACTGTTTTAGCAGCAGGTTCTTATGGCTTATTTACTATCCCAGGGGAAACAGAGTGGACTATTATTTTTAATAGCAATTCTAAAGGTTGGGGAAGTTTTAGTTACACAGAAGCTGAAGATGTAGTTCGTATAAAAGTAAAACCTGAAACAACTAGTAATACTACAGAGACTTTTACAATAGGTGTTGGCAATATTACTGCTGAAACTGCAACTATCTATTTAAAATGGGCTAACACAATGATTAATATCCCAATTAAAACAGATATTAAATCAACCATTCGTAAGCAAATTGAAAGTTCTACCACTGGCACAGCTGTTACAAGCGCTACTTACCAAGCTGCTGCTAATTTCTATTTTGATATGGATAAGGACTATGACAAAACATTGGTTTATGTAGATAAAGCAATTGCTTTAGATGCAAAAGCTTATTGGTTATTTTTACTAAAAGCTAAAACTCAAAAAGAATTAGGTGATAAAAAAGGTGCTAAAGTAAGTGCTGAAACTTGTATTAAAATGGCAGAAGAAGCTAAGAATGCAGATTATGTGCGTTCGGCTAAAGAGGTGATCGCTTCCCTTTAATCCTTTTCAAATAATTTATAGTAAAAGAGTCCCGATAATTCGGGACTCTTTTTTTGTACATTTGCAAACAAACGCGGAGGTGGCGAAATTGGTAGACGCACTACCTTGAGGTGGTAGCGCCCATACCCGGGCGTGGGAGTTCGAATCTCCTCTTCCGCACCAACCCTATCATAAAAGTGATGGGGTTTTTTATTTATATTTGTGACATGTCTAATTATACCGTTACCTGTCCTAAATGCCAACACAACTTCGAGCCCACCGATGCTATTAGAGAAGAAGTGGAGAAAGAGTTACGCGGCAAAATGACCGATTGGCAAAAAAAGAAAGAAGAAGAAACCACTTTTTTATTGGCAGAACAAAAAGTAGCCATAGAAAATGAATTAGCAGAAAAATTAAAAAAAGATCTTGGCGCCCAATACGATCATAAAATAAAAATCATGCAGCAATCAGAGTCTGCTATGAGTAAACAAGTCAAAGATTTTCAAGAAAAGGAATTGGCGTTTTTAAAACAAGTGCAAGAAATCCAAACCAAAGAAGCAGAACTAGAATTAGAATTACAAAGAAAATTAGTTGCTGAAAGAGAAAACCTAAAAGCACAAATTCAAAAAGAAGAATTAGAAAGAGGTTCCTTAAAAGACCAAGAATATCAACTCAAAGTAAAAGAACTTGAGAAACAATTAGACGATCAAAGAAAGCTTGCCGACGAAATGAAACGTAAAGCAGAACAAGGCAGCATGCAAATGCAAGGTGAAGTGCAAGAATTACTATTAGAAGAGTTATTAAAAAGTAGTTTCCCCTTTGATGAAATTGTAGAAGTAGGCAAAGGCGTTCGCGGTGCAGATTGTATTCAAGTTGTTAGAAACAATTTAGGGCAGGAAGCAGGTAAAATTATTTACGAAAGCAAAAGAACAACTGCATTTGCACAAGAGTGGATAGAAAAATTAAAGGCGGATATGCGAAGCCAGGGTGCAGACATTGCCATTCTTGTAACACAAGCATTTCCAAAAGATATGGAACGCTTTGGCGAAAAAGAAGGTGTGTACATATGCTCTTATCAAGAAGTGAAAAGTGTTGCATTATTACTTAGGACTGCCCTACTTAAAATATATGATACCAAGAAAAATCAATTAAACAAAGGCGATAAAATGAGTTTTCTATACGATTACTTAACAAGCAACGAGTTTAATGAACAATGGAAAGCGATTGGCGAAGGCTTTAGACAAATGCGCCAAAGCATTCAAAAAGAAAGAGACGCCATGGAGAAGTTGTGGAAGTCAAGAGAAAAACAATTAGAAAAAGTTTTATTAAATGCGATGCATATAAAAGGCTCGATAGAAGGTATCGCTGGAGCTGATTCTATTAATATGAATTTGCTAGAAGATGACGAACCAATGTCTTTAGAAGACTAATAAAATACTAGATAACACTTACTGCCCAAACAAAGCTGGGTGTGATTTCATAATGAATTTGCACTTCCTGTTCTACTGCATCACTTAAAATTGATGCATTCAAAGTACCTTTAGAGGCAGTTGCTAATGCATCCATTCTCAACTGCGCTGAAAAATCAATCCCCACTTTTTCATTCATCTTATACATCGCTTCTTTTGCAGCCCAAAAAAAAGTCAGTTGCGCTAATTGTGCCGAGGTAGAGATCTTATTAATTTTTTCAAGTTCAGTGCTATGTAAAAACTTATGAGCTACTTTTTGAACACGCTCATGAATCATTTCAATATCAATTCCTACAGGCTCCTTTTCACCAACCACACAAGCTGCATATCCATTACAATGTGAAATAGAAAATTGTTGTGTAGCATTTTCTAAATAGGGTTTCCCATTAGAAGCATACTTAATAGAGGTTGTATCCTCATTGGGTAACATGAATTGTAATAGAAGTCTTGCTGCTAGATGTTGTGTTTGTTTTATTGGATGCGATATTACCCTTTCATCCTCTACCCTTTTTACCTTGGACTCAAAAAAAGAGAAAGGCTCTGTAATTGCCCAAATGGCCATTTTAGTTGTTGCGTTAATATTTTGTTGATAAAACAAAGGCATGGAAAAAAGGATTGAATTAGATTGCAGCGCCGTTCATAGCTGCAAAATAAACATAAAAAAACAAAGATGATTTTATCTGACACTCGAATATTAGAAGAAATAGCTAAACAGACCATTAAAATTGAACCATACGATCGAAAAGACCTAGGAAGTAATAGTTATGACGTGCATTTAGGCAAATGGTTAGCTACCTATGACAATGCCATTTTAGATGCCAAACAACATAATACCATTACTTATTTTGAAATTCCAGAAGAAGGCTTCGTATTAGAGCCTACTGGATTTTATTTAGGCGTGACTTTAGAATATACAGAGACGCATGCACATGTACCCTTTTTAGAAGGAAAGTCATCTACCGGTAGACTTGGTATTGATATACATGCTACTGCAGGAAAAGGGGATGTAGGATTCTGTGGTTATTGGACTTTAGAAATTTCAGTGAAACAACCCGTACGTATTTATAAAGGAATGCCTATTGGTCAACTAATTTATTTCCCAGTAGATGGAGAAATTGAAGTTAAATACAATCAAAAATCAAATGCTAAATATAGCGGGCAGCCAGAAAAACCTATTGAGAGCATGATGTGGAAGAATAAGTTTTAAATCCTGCACTCTATTTTATTTGTTTCTATTTTTATACGCGATAGCCCATAATAATACGTCATTATAACTATTAATTCCCTTGGCTTGCTTATTCCATTGCAAAAACTGATTATACATTGAGGCAGAAGCAGGAATTAATAAATGCTGCCTCTTTGCAAAAAATTCCCTGATATATTTTCGATCCTGAATGACCTTAAAATTTAAAAGTTGTTTGTTTCGACTTGCCAATTTTTCCCAATCTTGAAAACTGCCTCTTTTGGCAATTAAACCCAACTGCTCCGATTGACAATAGGTAAATAACTGCAACAACATGGAGTATTTTAAAATAGGGTCTTTGCTTTCAGAAGCTACTACAAAAGCTATAAAATTAGCTTCGGCTTCAGAAGCATAGCCCATTTGATGTGCTAGTTCATGACAACTTGTAAAGGGTAAGGTTAAGATGGGCACATCCCCTCTAATAATGGCTTCCCCCGTAATTGGATGGTAAAATGCCATATAGCCAATATAATCACCCCAGCTAGGAAATTTGGCTTGTTTTAAACTAGGCTTTTCAAGCTGTAAAAAGGGGTAACTCGATTGGATGGTTTCAAATTCAGTAATGGTATGTGCAAATACTTGCTCAATGGTGCACTTTACAATAGCTGAATCAGGCACTATTAGCCTGGTGCTGTTCAATTCCTCCATAAGTGTCAAGGATAACTGATCTAATTGAGCTTCTGTATAAGTAGTATCCACTTTTAACTGAAAACTACTTGCGGGGCTTGCCTTTTGATAATTAAGCCCCCACAAAAGCATAAACACCACATATAATTTCACCAAAAGCATACCCAATTTCTTCACAGTTCGAATTAAAAAAGGCAATAAATTTGGTTTATTAAATTCATTTTTAAATTTATATAGATATTGTATTAATTTGATAATCAATATTATAACTATTAATAAATAAACATACTCGCCTATTGCGCTAGCACTGACCATTGAAACAGTCCTTAACCCTTTTCCAATGCTTTGAAATAACCCAAAACTGTAATAATGACTCACCCAATCGGGGAAAAAGGAGCCAATCAATAAGGCTAAAGCTACAATTAGCCAAAAAGCACCTAAAATGATACCTAGACGTTTTTGCAATATAAGTAGGTCTTTTTTCAAATTAAACGTGTTTTGAGGCTTTGGCTATTCTATCAGCTAATATCCCCTCAAAAGTAGGATAAACTTTGTCTTTTGGTTGGTTTTTACTAACTTTGCCAACCTTATAAGTACGGTTATGAACCAAAACAGGGCTTTCGAAATAGCATTTGTGGGTTTGAAACCCGGTTTACATGAGTTCGAGTACCGTATCGAGGATCAGTTCTTTATTAGTTTTGGACAACAAGACTTCACTAATTGTAATACCCTTGTTAGGCTAAGCCTAGACAAAAAACAAGGGTTCTTTCAATTACACTTCGATGTTGATGGTAAAATAGATACCCTTTGTGACCGTTGCGGTAATCCGCTAACGATTCAGCTTTGGGATGAATTTAATTTAATAGTTAAATTAGTAGAAGACCCTATTACCATGAACAGTCAAGAAGAAGATCCTGATATTTTTTATATCGATAGAAATGAAAACCATTTTTCGATAGCTGCTTGGATTTATGAGTTTATCAACTTAAGTATTCCCCTTCAACATATATGTAAAGAGGATGAAAAAGGGGAATCAACCTGCAACAAAAAAGTATTAGAACAGTTGAACCAATTCAAAGTAAACCCTACAGAAGTAAATAACACAAACATCTGGAAAGGTTTAGAAAAATTTAAAGGACTGGATGATTTAAACGAAGAAGCTGACAAGAATTAAAAACGAATATTAATAATAAATTTTAAAAAATAAGAGATGCCTAATCCTAAACGCAGACACTCACAACAACGTAGTGCTAAAAGAAGAACTCACTATGTAGCTCAAGAAGTTACATTAAGCAAAGATGGAACTACTGGTGAAATCCATGTACGTCATCGCGCGCACGTTCAAGAAGGTAAATTGTATTATAAAGGACTTTTAGTAAGCGAAAAAGCGCCACTAAAAGCTTAATTACTGAGTCAATGAATATTGGCATCGATATGATGGGAGGCGATTACGCCCCACTGGAAGCCGTTAAAGGAGTACAGCAATATTTAACAAATTCAGAAAATAATATATTTTGTATAGGTGAAGAAACCCAGTTGAAAGAACTCTTTCAGCAACATGGGATTTCCTCACCTTTTTTGCATATTGTACCTGCCACTGAAGTGATAGGTTACCACGAACACCCTACCAAGGCATTAAAAGAAAAACCAAACTCATCAATTGCCATTGGTTTTAAATTATTAGTGACTGGAGAGATTGACGCCTTCTTAAGCGCAGGAAATACTGGCGCGATGTTAGTGGGTGCAATGTTTAGCATTAAGCCTATCAAAGGAGTACTAAGACCCACCATTGCAACATTACTTCCTAAATTAAGTGGTAAAACTGGCTTACTTGTAGACGTTGGATTAAATGCCGATTGTAAAGCAGAACAACTCAATCAATTTGGTATTTTAGGAAATTTATATGCTAAGCATATATTGAATATCGAAAATCCTACAGTTGGTTTATTAAATGTAGGAGAAGAAGAAGGCAAAGGAAATTTATTAGCCCAAACAACCTACCCTCTTTTAAAAGAAAATAAAGCGATTCAATTTATTGGCAATATAGAAGGCAGAGATGTTTTTAATGACAAAGCAGATGTGATAGTTTGTGATGGATTTACTGGAAACATTATATTAAAAACTGCTGAGGCGATGTATGATGCTGCTGTACATCAAAACTTACAAAACGATTCTTTCTTTGGGCGTTATCATTTTGAAAATTATGGCGGCACTCCAGTATTGGGCGTTAATAAGCCAGTCATAATTGGACATGGCATCAGTAATGCAAAAGCATTTTACAACATGATACTTCTTGCTGAAAAAATGATTCAGACTCGTTTTTGTGAAATTATCACGACTAATTTCGAGAATTTATAATTCCTACCGCCCTATTTTTTAGTTAGAAACTTCTGAATTTCTTTCTCCCCCATTTCTTTTTAATTAGCTTATTTTTACGATAACATCAAATGGCATAGTCGACATGTGGTTAAATAATATTTTAGAAACAATTGGCAATACCCCCCTCATTAAATTAAATAAAATAACGAGTGAGGTTACCGCCACTGTATTAGCCAAGGTTGATTATTTTAATCCAGGTAATTCTATTAAAGATAGAATGGCTTTGAAAATGGTGGAGGTAGCCGAAGCCGAAGGGAAACTAAAACCTGGTGGCACCATCATTGAATGCACAAGTGGCAATACAGGAATGGGGCTTGCCTTAGCAGCCATTGTAAAAGGATATAAATGTATTTTCACCACCACCGATAAGCAGAGTAAAGAAAAAATGGACATACTCAGAGCAGTAGGCGCAGAAGTAATTGTTTGTCCTACCAATGTAGCACCAGATGATCCAAAAAGCTATTATGCTGTCGCGAGAAAATTAGCTACAGAAATTCCCAATTCTTTTTTCTTTAATCAATATGATAACCTCGCCAACCGACAAGCGCACTATGAAAGTACTGGGCCTGAAATTTGGAATCAAACGGAAGGTAAAATTACACACTTAGTTTGTACTGCAGGAACAGGCGGAACTATCACCGGAATAGCTACCTATTTAAAAGAAAAAAATCCTAGTATTCAAGTTTGGGCCATTGATCCAATAGGATCATTACTTACTCATTACTTTCAAACAGGCATTGAAGACCACGCCTATGTGCAGCCCTATATAGCAGAAGGATTTGGAGAAGATTTTGTGCCAGCCAATTACGACATGAAAGTTATTGATCATTTTGAGCAGGTTGGCGATAAAGAAGGTGCTTTAATGACGCGTAAATTAGCAAAAGAAGAAGGGATGTTTTGCGGTTATAGCGCAGGAAGTTGTATTCAAGGTTTACTCCAATTAAAAGATAAATTAAAAAGCACCGATCTTGTTGTTTGTATATTTCACGATCATGGAAGCAGGTATGTTGGAAAGGTCTATAATGACGATTGGATGAAAAGTAAAGGTTTTCTTTAAACTATTGATTTTCAATTATAAATGTGTGTATTATTCCCATTTTGGGGGATTATTTTTCTCTAACTACCCTATGAAGGCTAACATCCGTTTGGGGCATAAATTGTATATTTGCCACTCAATAAATAAACTATGAGCAAGTACAGAGCAGGGGTTTTATTTGGCAAAGAGCTAGAGACTTTATACAATGATGCAAAGACAAACAAATTTGCCATACCAGCAGTTAATACGACTGGAACAGACACGATAAATGCGGCTATTGAAACGGCTGCTAAAGTGAACTCTCCTATTATTATTCAATTTTCAAATGGGGGTGCTCAATTCATTGCTGGCAAGGGAATGCCTAATGATAATTTACAAGCTAATATTCAAGGTGCAATTGCGGGTGCTTTACACGTTCATCAGGTGGCTAAGTTTTACAATGTGCCTGTTGTACTTCATACCGATCATGCTTCTAAAAAATGGTTACCATGGATTAGTGCCTTAATTGATGCGGGTGAACAATTTAATAAAGAAAAAGGACAGCCTTTATTTAGTTCTCATATGTTGGATTTGTCAGAAGAAAGTATTGAAGAAAACATTCAAACTTCTGTTGAATTTTATAAAAGAATGGCACCACTTGGTATGAGTATAGAAATTGAATTAGGTGTAACTGGTGGTGAAGAAGATGGTGTAGACAATAGCAATGTTGACAATGACAAATTATATACACAACCAGAACATGTTGAATACGCTTATACTGAATTAAGTAAAGTTGGTAAACTATTTACCGTAGCTGCCGCTTTTGGCAATGTACATGGCGTATACAAACCAGGTAATGTTGAATTAAGACCAGATATTCTAAACAACAGTCAAGTGTATATTCAGAAAAAATTTAACACTCCTGAAAAGCCAGTGTATTTTGTTTTTCATGGCGGATCTGGTTCTCCTCAAAATCAAATTAGAGAAGCTATTGGATATGGTGCTATTAAGATGAATTTAGATACAGATTTACAATGGGCCTTCTGGGAAGGTATTTTAAGTTATTACAAAAAGAATGAAGCCTTTTTACAAGCACAATTAGGAAATCCTGAAGGAGCTGACAAGCCCAATAAGAAATATTACGATCCAAGAGTTTGGTTAAGAAAAGGAGAAGAATCCTTTATAAGCCGATTAGAAATTGCTTTTGATGACTTAAATTGTATTAATAGAAACGCTTAAACAAAATTTTAACATAGCCGCCTAATGCACAACACTGGGTGGCTGTTTATTTTTTATAACTTCATATACGATTAAAACAATTGCTTTACTATGAAAAATAGAGAAGAAGATATTGAAGTGAACTTAACGGGAGAAGAAACTGCTGGCTCAGAAGCAAGTAAATCTAGATGGTTTAAACGAATTAGAAAAGGTATTACCACTTCTACTGCCGATAAAAAAGAAACACCAGAAGGTCTTTGGACGAAATGTCCTTCTTGTAATCATATTTGTACTAGCTCTGAATTAAAAGAGAATTTATTCATTTGCTCCAAATGCGATTTTCATCATCGAATTGGAAGTGATGAATATTTTGACATTTTATATGACAATGCACAATTCACAGAGCTATTTGACAATATTAAAAGTAAAGATGCTTTAAACTTTACCGATTTAAAAAATTACCAAAAACGACTTGACGAAATACATGCTAAAACCGATTTAAAAGATTCCATGCGTGTTGCAGTAGGGAAAATAAATGGAGAAGAATTAGTGACTGCTTGTATGGATTTTGAATTTATTGGTGGATCACTTGGTAGTGTAATGGGAGAAAAATTTAGTCGTGCTGTAGACTATTGCATAAAACACAAGCTACCCTACTTAGTAATTAGCAAAAGCGGTGGTGCACGTATGATGGAAAGTGCTTTTAGCTTAATGCAATTGGCTAAAACAAGTGGCAAACTTTCTCAATTGAGCGACGCAAAACTTCCCTTTATTTCAATGCTTACCGATCCTACCTTTGGTGGAATATCTGCAAGCTTTGGTATGTTGGGAGATATCAATATTGCAGAACCTGGCGCCTTAATTGGTTTTGCAGGTCCTCGTGTTATTAAAGAGACCATCAAAAAAGATTTACCGCCTGGATTTCAAAGAAGTGAATTTTTATTAGAACATGGATTTTTAGACTTTATAGTAAATCGCAAAGACTTAAAAAACAAATTATCCGAAGTGGCTTACTTATTCAAGCATTAATCCATTTAGGAAGTCAATATTTAATCCTATTTTTGTTTCCCGGCACTAGATCAGTTCCGGGATTTTTTATGGCCAAAGCGAAACCAGTTCAAGTAAAAGAATTAAACAATAGGCAGGCCTATTTCAACTACCACATAGAAGATAAATATGAGGCAGGCATTGTTTTGCTTGGAACTGAGGTTAAATCTATTAGAGAAGGTAAAGTAAGTTTTAATGATTCTTTTTGCATGTTTGATAAAGGTGAATTATGGGTGAGAGGATTATTCATTAATGCCTATACACATGGCAATGCCAATAATCATATAGAAGTGCATGATCGTAAACTATTATTGCAAAAAAGAGAACTTGAAAAATTAGAGACCAAAGTAAAAGAAAAGGGCTACTCTATTATCCCTTTACGCATTTTCTTTAACGAAAAACGATTCGCCAAAGTTGAAATTGGTGTAGGTAAGGGTAAAAAGGAATTTGACAAACGCGAAACCATCAAAACCCGCGACGTCGACAAAGAAATTAAACGTCTATTGAAACGTTAATCCACAAAATTATAGTTACCCATTTTTAAAATCTTTAAAGAATAAACACCTATAGCTCGACTCTCAGATTACTTCGCTCACAATGTATGCTCGGCATAGCATTTATTCTTTTTAGATTTTAGCACTTTTTATAGACTTATTACTCGTATTTTTTCTTAGGCCCTTCCTCTGCTTTTAATTGCTCGGCGATGGCGCTGGGATGCGGGCGGTGCGTTGTAGCATAGGCAATACCTAATAAAATAAAGAAAAAGCCAAAAGACCAAGCCAATTCAATGGGAATAAGCCAATACCCCCAAAGCTTATTTATAACAGCTTTATGAGGATTGCTTAATTCATAGATTACTTCTACCTTTTTACCTAGTTGAGAGGCATATTGGGCACTATCAATCACAATGGCATATTGTTTACCAAATTCAGAATACACGGCCACTAAACTACCCACCTTCACTTTCCCCCCTTGTTCTATTAATTCATTAGGTTGCCATTTTATAATTGCCGGGGCAATTTCACTATCAAAATAATCTGGCTGTCTACTAAAAGGCAGATACAATAAAAAACAAGTTAGAAATAATATAGAGGCCGATTTTATCAATTTTTATAGTTTAAACATTAAACTTATTGCTAATTAAAGGGTTATATAATAAAAGGGAAGCCTTTAAGCAAAGCTTCCCTTTTATTGTATCAATTTTATTTAATTTACGGTTAACCCCATTTATTATTCGGTGGTTATAAAATTTAGTTGCTTAAGCTTCTAAAATCTACAGGCACTAACTTACTCACACCAGGCTCCTGCATGGTCACTCCGTAAATAACATCCACCGCACTCATCGTTTGTTTATTGTGTGTTACAATGATAAACTGCGAATTGTCGCTAAATTTCTGAATCATCTGCGTGAACTTACCTACGTTGGCATCATCTAATGGCGCATCTACCTCATCTAAAATACAGAATGGTGCTGGCTTAATTAAATAAATAGCAAATAACATAGCAGTGGCTGTTAAGGTTCTTTCTCCTCCACTTAATTGACTAATAGAAGATGGTTTTTTACCTTTAGGACGTGCCACAATTTCCACAGCTGTTTCCGCTAAATTCTCTGGATCTACTAATATTAAATCACAAGAATCTTCTTCTGTGAATAAGGCTTTAAATACCTTTTGGAAGTTTTCTCTAGCTTGATTATATGTTTCCAAGAAAGCTTTATTGGCAGTTGCTTCCACTTCTTGAATGGTGAGCATTAAACTTTCCTTAGCCGTTACTAAGTCATTCTTTTGGTCTAAAATGAAATCGTAACGTTTTTTCATTTCTGTATAGGCTTCAATGGCTGTTGGATTCACTTCACCCATGTTCTCTAAACGTTTTTTCATTCTATCCGCACTAGCTTGTAATTCTTCTAAAGATATTTCAGTAGCTCTTCCTTCGTCTAATATCTCCTCTAACTCCACTTTAAATTCAACATTCAAACGCTCTTTCATTCCAGACAACTGTAATTTTAAATTATTAAGTTGGTCTTTGATTTCATTAATCAATTGATCAATTAACTCTTTAGACTTAATCTGCATTCTCAAAGCACTCTCTTTCTCCTGTAAAATAGTACGTAAATTATAATACGCTTGATCTGCCTCGTTTAATTTCTGCTCTTCTTCTTCTTTTGTCTTAAGTAAAGTAACCAATTCAGCTTCTAACTGAGCCAATTGCTCACGACTTTCTACAATGGCTGCACTGGCTTCTGTTAATTGAACACTATTGCTTTGAATTTGCGCATGTAAATCATTCAATTGATTTTCCTTAAATACAACTTCCTGTTGTAAAGCTTCTATTTTACTATACTGCTTCGTTAATTGCAAATTCATTTCATTGAATTCGCCCGAAGCTAAATGATACGCTTGCTCAGCTGCTTGATAAGCCAATTCAACATCATTTAAACTAGTCTGTGTTTGTTGTAATGAAATATTCAAAGCTTCTAAAGCTACTCTTGTGTCCGCTATAGCCAGGTGTTCTTCTGTAATCTTATCCTCAAATTCTTTCAACTTAACAATGGCTGACTCTTGGGCCAATTGTAAATTTTCTAATCTATTTTTATTAGCAAATACCTCATTGATTAAAGTATTAACAGCTTGTTCTGTTGATCGTATTTCATTCTCCTTTAAAAGCTCGTTAAATTGCAATACAGAATTATGTTGTGTTTGAATATTATTCTTTAATTCATTCACTATTTTTTCTTGCGCTTGAATATCTTCTAAAAGCTTCTCTAAATTTTTAGCACGTCCTATTTTCTTGCCTTCAAATAAACCAACACTGCCTCCTGTTAAAGTATACTTTCCTCTAACATACTTACCCGATTTCTCCAAAATTACACCAGCATAATCACCAGATAATGCTTGTTCATTTTCTGCAATAAAAACATTGCCTAATAAATGATTAGCCAAAGCACTGTATTTACTATCAATTTCAATTACAGATAAAGCAGCAATAGTATTAGCAGGCGCTGCAGTAGCACTTGCTCCATTTAATTGATCTAATAAAAAGAAATTCGCCTTGCCCTTTTTGTTATCATCTAACAATTGAACCGCTTGCATTCCCTCTTTCAAATCATTTACGACATAATAGTTCAAATAAGGTTCTAATACATTCTCCACCGCAGCACGATACGCTTCTTGAACATATAAAATATCTGATAAAATAGGCGCTTGATGATTCCAGCCAGTATTCTTATGTAAGAATTTAACACTCTCTGGATAACCTTCCATAGAATCAACCAAACTCTTTAATAAATCATATTCATTCTTCTTCGCATCTAATTTTCTTGTTTGCTCTGCCAACTCTGATCTGAGTATTTCTAATTGCTCTTGGGTTTCAAAAATACTAGCTCTTGCTGTATCGTGTTGAATTTGCAAGGCTGCTAAATGCGATTTATTGGTTTCTAAATCGCTTTCTTTAGTGGCTAATTGTGAAGTTATATCCCCAATTTGCGCAATTCTATGTTGCTGCTCTTCGGCTATTTGTTGATGACTTCTTTGTACGTTTTGAATAGAAGTATCAGATACCGCCACTTTTTTCTCGGCATCAAATTGATTGCGTTGAATTTGCTGATAGGATTGACGTAAATTATCTAAAACAGCTCTTTGACTATCAAATGAATCTCTTTTTTCAGTTAATGCTGTTTGAGATTGATCTACTCTTGTTTTAAAATCTTGGTATATTTTTTCTTCTTCTACTACTTGCAACTTGGTATATTCAATAGAATCACCAATTGTTTTTAATTGCCCTTCTGCTTTTAATAAAAATTCTTGTAAACTAGCTTCCTTGTCATTCAAATAATCTAAACGCTGTGCCGCTAAGTTCTTATCGTTTTCTTTTGTTCTTAATAAAGATAAACTATCATTGAATTGATGTTGCATTACTTGCAACCCTTTCTCTTTTTCAATAAAAACAACACGCTCTTGTTCTAATGCGGCTTCTTCCAATGCAATAGCAGCTTCTAGCTGAAACTTCTTATCTGTTTCTGCTTCTTGTTGGTCGTTTAATTCCTTATAGCTAATATTAAAACCTTCTAAAGAAGCTTTAGCAAGCTCAATGGCAGTGTCTTTGTAATCTTTTTTGATCTCAAAATACTTTTCTGCTTTTTTAGCTTGATTTTCTAATGTTTTTAATTGGTTATTTATTTCAAATAACAAATCTTCAATACGCGCTAAATCTTGTTCGGTAGCATCTAATTTATTCTTCGCTTCTTTTTTTCTTGTTTTGTAAATAGTTATACCAGCAGCTTGCTCTAACATTCTACGACGACTATTATCTTTATCCTTAATGATATCATCTACCATTCCTAATTCGATAATAGCATAACTATCTGTACTAACACCGGTATCTAAAAATAAATTGTGAATGTCTTTAAGACGACAAGCCACATCATTTAATCGATATTCACTCTCCCCGTTTTTATAAAAACGACGCGTTACAGTTATCGTGCTAAACTCAGTGGGTAATAAATTTTTTGTATTCTCGAAAGTAAGGCTCACTTCGGCCATACTACTTGCAGATCTTGTTTTACTTCCGTTAAAAACTAAAGAATCTAAATTCTCACTTCTTAAAGCTGAAATTTTCTGTTCTCCAATTACCCATCTTATGCTATCAATGATATTACTTTTACCACAACCATTAGGTCCGATAATACCTGTAATTCCCTCGTCAAAACTTACTATTGTTTTGTCAGCAAAGCTCTTGAACCCTTTGATTTCTAATGACTTTAGTCTCACTTGTTATCTTCTTTTTTATGTCTGCGAACATAAGAAAAAGACCCAAGAAATCAAGCCCTAAAAGGTATTTTGTGTACAATTAGTGGAGAAAAATTAAGCGCGCTCGATAAGCCTTCCCCCTGTGGTGGTTAAGGTCCTAGAGGGGAACTTACCAACCACCATAAAATCGTGGGTAGCCATCACTATAGCCGTACCGTCATCCTTAGCTATTTGAAATAATAATTGCATGATTTCATCACTGGTTTCAGGATCTAGACTCCCTGTAGGTTCGTCTGCTAATATGAGTTTAGGGGAATTTAAGAGCGCCCTAGCAATATCAACTCTTTGCTGCTCACCTCCACTCATCTCATAGGTCATTTTAAAGCCTTTATTTTGAAGTCCCACTTTAGCAAGGACATCTTCTATCTTTTGCTCTATCAAACGCTCATCTTCCCAGCCTGTTGCTTTTAACACAAAACGCAAGTTCTCATGCACGTTTCTGTCGGTTAACAATTGAAAATCTTGAAAGACTACCCCTAAATTTCTTCTTAAAAAAGGAAGTTTTTTCCAATCCATTTCTTTTAAATCAAAATCCACCACCTTACCCATTCCTTCCGTAAGGGTAATTTCCCCATATAATGTTTTCAATAAACTACTTTTTCCTGTACCCGTTTTGCCCACTAAATAAACAAACTCTCCTTTTTGTACATTAAAATTTACATCTTGTAAAATAAGATTACCGCTTTGGTAAATATTTACCTTTTCTAATTGTACTACTATTTCGCTCATAAACTAGTTTGTTAGTATAAAATATTTTTATGTAGAATGACTCAACATTTAAAATTAATAGGTAAATGTTTCAGTACCAAAACTTCCTTTTAAAATTAACTCTTTTTGAGCAGAAGCTTCCACGCTGCCAATAATTTGAGCTTCAATATTAAATGTTTTAGCCAAGGCTATTAAATCTTGCGCGGATTGCTCGTCTGTAAAAATTTCTAATCGATGCCCCATGTTAAAAACCTGATACATTTCACGGGCATTGGCTCCCGAATTTTCTTGTATGAGTTTAAAAATTGGAGGCACTTCCATAAAATTATCTTTGACAATTCGCATTGGGCCTGGTAAATATTTCATGCATTTAGTCTGCCCTCCACCACTACAATGAATCATCCCCTTTACTGCTTTAAAATGCTTATCCAGTATAGCTTTCACCAATGGCGCATAAGTACGCGTTGGACTTAATAATAATTTACCTATCGAAATATTACCATAACCAGGTATAGCTAAATCATCTGTCATTTTATTTTTGCCAATATAGACCACTTCTTCTTTCAAGCCCGGTTCAAAAGTTTCTGGATATTTTTTTGCATAGTCATGATGCAATACATCGTGCCTCGCACTAGTAAGTCCATTACTTCCTAAACCACTATTATAACTATTTTCATATGTAGCTTGACCATAACTAGAAAAGCCAACAATTACTTGACCTGCTGCAATAAAATCGTTTGTAATTAATTTTTCTTTAGGCCAACGAGCTGTCATAGTTCCATTTACCGCAATCGTCCTAACAACATCACCCACATCAGCAGTCTCTCCCCCTAAAAATTCGATGTTTATGCCAAATTTTTTTAATGTATTAAAGAAATCTTGAGTGGCATTAATCACTTCACTTAATACCTCCCCTGTAATAACTAATTTATTTCTATCAATGGTGGAAGAAAATAAAATTTGATCATAAATTCCCACACATAATAAATCATCTAAATTCATTGCAATGGCATCCTGTGCAATGCCTCTCCAAACACTAGCATCTCCAGTTTCTTTCCAATATATATACGCCAATATGCTTTTTGTGCCTGCCCCATCGGCATGCATGATATTAATGTAGTCAGTTTTACCTCCTAAAAAGTCGGCATATAACTTACAAAAAGCATTAGGATAAAGTCCTTGATCTAAATGCTGAATAGCAGCATGAACTTCTTCTTTTTGAGCGGAAACTCCGCGTTGGGCATACAATGACATGAATCAAAATTGGTTTGTGGCACAAAGGTACAATTGTTTTACATTTGTGCCATATTTAGCAAACGAAGATGACTGTTCACTACGATTTAAATCAATTACCTGCATTTAAACATGCCGTAATTACCACTGGAGCCTTTGACGGTGTTCATATTGGACATCAGCAAATCATAAGCAGAATGAAGCAGATTGCCCTTGAAGTAGGCGGGGAAACTGTTATAATCACCTTTCATCCACATCCTAGAAAAATAATATCCTCTATTCCAGGTGAAATTAAACAATTAACAAGCCTTGAGGAGCGAATTGAATTATTAGAAAAAAACGAGGTGGATCATCTAGTGGTGGTAAATTTCGATTACGCCTTTTCTAATTTATCTGCCAATCAATACGTAAAAGACTTCCTATTTGATCATTTTCACCCTCACACAATTATTGTTGGATACGATCATCGTTTTGGGAATGGCAGAAATGGCAATTTTGAACTTTTAAAGAAATTTGGAGAAGAACTCCAATTTAAAGTAGAGGAAATAAATGAAAAAATAGTTGCCGGAGAAATTGTAAGCTCAACACATATTAGAAACTATTTATCTGAAAATAACATTGAAAAAGCAAATGCCCTCTTAGGTTATGCTTATCATTTTGATGGATTTGTGGTTAGAGGCAATCAGATTGGACGTACCATAGGCTTTCCAACGGCTAACTTGCATATTAATAACGAAGAAAAAATTATCCCCTCCAATGGAGTATATGCAGTTAAAGTAAAAGGTAGTTGCCTAGGCAATGATGTATTGGATGGAATGATGAATATTGGCATTAGGCCTACTGTGGATGGGCAGAAAAAAGTAATTGAAGTGCATATTTTAAATTTTGATGAAGACATCTATGAACAAAATTTAACTGTATTAGTATATGAATATATTAGAGGTGAAGTGAAGTTTGATGGATTAGACGCCTTGAAATCACAGTTAGCGAAAGATAAAATTACCGCAGCGACTATTTTGAATAAATACAAATAGATTGCTCTTGTTATAGCAAATCCTTACTTCACAGAGGGGTCCATTATTTTAATAACTAACTCTTTTAACAAATCAGCATCTGTATTGTCTGCATCATGAATGCCAACCACTCTCAAATTGTATTCGTGTATTAGCATTAAAATATGCTCTACTTTAGAATAGGAATATTGTCTTAAAGCGGCTAAGTATATTTTTACTGCAAAAAAAGAAACCCCCACTTCACTCATAATTCTTTTTTCATCACTACTATTTAATCCATAAATCGCATACAATTTACTAAAGAAGGCATACAAAGTGGGTAATATTAATTGTATCGGTGCCGCTTTATTATTGGACTCAAAAAATTGAATCATTCTAATCGCTTTTGCAAAATTTTTCTGCGCAACAGCTTCTTGAAATTCAAAAGCATTGTATTCTTTACTAATTCCAATGTACTTTTCAATATCATCCTCCGTCATCTTTTTTCTATCCCCTAAATTGACAATTAATTTTTCTAACTCATTTTGAATTCTGCTCAAATCATTTCCAATATGATCTACGATAATCTGCACTGCCTTGGGCGCAATTTGATACCCTCTATCAGCCACCCACTCGTTCACCCATTCTGGCAATTTACTATCATACATTTTTTTGGTAGCAATGAAAGTGGTTTTTGCCTTTAATAGTTTACCAAAAGTTTTTCGCCCATCAACATTTTTATCTTTATACGCCACAATTAAAATAGTAGAGGATAAAGGTTTTTCTACATACGCCTCTAGCTTCTCTATTTGACCCATGTGTTGCGCTTCTTTGATAATGACTACTTGACGCTCCGCAAAAACCGGATAACGTTTACAAGCGTTCATAATATCCGTCCATTCTGCGTCTTTCCCATAAAAAATAGTAAGATTAAAAGCTTGCTCTGCTTCAGGCAAAAGCTGTTTTTCTGCATATTCTACCACTTGATCTATATAATAAGCCTCCTCTCCTTCTAGCCAATAAATGGCATCGAAAACATTCTTTTTCCAGTTCGCAATTATTTTAGAAGTAGGCATATTCAAATATAAAGATTAACAGCACTTTAAAGATAATAAAGTTCTAAATAATTGATTAAAAATCAATTGTATAGTAACATAAATTAGTAAAAATAGGAATGTGTACCTTTTTTTGTATCTTTACCAAAATTAACAAAAAATATTTTTTTATGAGTAATGAATCATCTGGCAATAGCAGTAAAATAATCATTGGGATTTTAGTGGTTGCCCTAATCGGTTCTTGGATTTATTTCAATAGTTCAAAAACAGAAATTATCACTACTTACGATAATAAAGTAGCCGTAATTGATAGTGCTAAAGCTCAAATTCAAGCTTCTTTTATTGAAGTTTCCGCTAAAGCAGATTCTTTAACGCAACAAAATACCACCTTACAAGGTGATTTGTTAGAGAAGTCAACACAAATTCAAAAATTAAAATCTAATATCAGCAATATCTTACGCAAGCAGGATGCTACTGACAAAGAATTAGCAGAAGCGAAATCTTTGATTACTGATTTAAATGGTAAAGTATCTGGACTTTTTGCAGACCTTAGTAAAGCACAAGCAGAAAATAAAGACTTAACTGCGAAAAATGAAGTTTTAACTACTACTAATACTACCTTAAATACTAATTTAACAGCTACTCAGAAAGAGAAAGAAAGATTACAAGATATCGGTTCTACCTTGCACGCTTCTACCTTTAGTATTCAATCTTTATTGATTAAAGAAGATGGTACTGAGAAAATGACAAACAATACTAAAAGAGCTAATACGATTCGTTTGTCTTTCCAAATTGACAAGAATAAAATCACCCCAACTGGTGCACAAGAACTATTTGTATGTATTACTGGTCCAGACGGTAAAGCTTTCAACGAAAATGGCAAAATCAATACTAGAGAAGATGGATCTAAAGCTTATGCTAATAAATTAGCTGTTCAATACGAACAAAACAAAGAATTACCTGTAAGCTATGATATCAAAAATGCTAAATTCACCGAAGGTGAGTATTTAGTAGAAATTTATCATAACGGATTCAAAATTGGAGAAGGAAAAACAACTTTAAAGAAAGGCTTATTCTAATCAATAAGTAGTTTTAAATAGATTCAACCCAAAAGAAAGGCCCTCCGATAAACGGAGGGCCTTTCTTTTTTATACCATTTCAATATTGAGAGACAATATCGAAAATTAATTCACTAATTCATTGGTACTACTTAAATCCTGCATCATACCTCCAATAGGTATTTCATTGTAGGATAAAGCAAAAAACCATAATTGAATAGCGGCAGGAGAAATTGACTCTACAAAAAAATTAACCTTGCTTAACAAAGGAATTAATTTGCCAGTGAGCTCTTGCATTTCACTACCCTCTTCAGATAATGTCCATGCATTTAATAAGCTTTTCAACTGTGCTAATTCGTTGTCCAATAAATGATCGAAGGCGTGCAATTGTATAAATTCCGAAACGGCTTCATACAACATTGCTTTGTTAGTTGCTTTCATGTTTTTTATTAGTTGGATTACAAAAACGAAGTTCATAACTAATTGTTTCCTAATTGTTAACAATAGTCATCTTCTACTAAATGTGGAAAACTTGACAAAAAATGTTCACATGACAATTAAGATTCATCAAATTGACAATAAGGAATTGTAAATGAGTTAGTTAATTAACCCAACACAATAGCAGATAAGGCAGGTAGGTTTACTAAAAGCTGATGCCATTCCCCTTTTTCATCTTGTGGAAGCGAAACAATTGCAGGATTACTTAAATCACCCGCCCCCCAGAATATTGTAGCATCACTATTGAAAATTTCTTTCCACTCTTTTTTTCCTTGAACATGAATTGGAAAATAATGCCTTGGAACAGGCGTCATATTCATTACCACTAAGATATCTTTTTGTGAATTTTTACCTTTTCTTTTAAAGGCGATCACCGCTTCGCTTCTTTTATTTATTTCAACCCATTCAAACCCTGTTGGATCAAATTGCAATTCAAATAATGCAGGATTGTTTTTATAAACTTCATTTAAAGATTGTACACATTTGCGCATGCCTGCATGACTTGCTATAGTTAATAAATCCCATTGTAGTTCTGTTGTATAATTCCATTCCTTGGTTGCTGCAAACTCATTGCCCATAAACAATAATTTCGCACCAGGATGCATAAACATATAAGTAAATAGCAATCTTAAATTGGCAAATTTCTGCCAATCATCACCTGGCATTTTATAGATTAACGGACTTTTGCCATGTACTACTTCATCATGACTCAATGGCAACATAAAACTTTCATCATAAAAGTACATCATAGAAAAAGAAAACTTGTCCTGATGAAAGGGCCTAAATAAAGGATCTAATTTAAAATAATCTAAAGTATCATGCATCCATCCCATCATCCACTTCATCCCAAATCCAAGACCATCCATAAAAGTAGGTTTGCTTATGCCTGGCCAATCAGAAGCTTCTTCTGCAATGGTTTGTATATAAGGGAAGTCTCTGTATAAAGTTTCATTTAAATCTTTTATAAAAGCCATTGCTTCTATATTTCCATTGCCCCCAAATTCATTAGGCTCCCATTGGCCAGCTTCCCTACTATAATCTAGTCTTAACATGGAGCTTACCGCATCTACTCTTAACCCATCAATATGAAATTGATCACACCAAAAACGAGCACTGCTAATTAAAAAAGATTTCACTTCCCCTCTTTTATAATTAAATATATAAGAATTCCAATCGGGGTGATACCCTTTACGCATATCTGCATACTCATAGGTATTCGCCCCATCAAACATAAATAAACCATGTGCATCGTAAGGAAAATGAGAAGGCACCCAATCTACAATCACGCCAATTTCTGCTGCATGAAATGCTTCCACTAAAGCGGCAAATTCTTGAGGATTACCAAAACGAGAAGTAGGTGCAAAAAATCCTACACCTTGATAGCCCCAGCTTCCATCAAAGGGATGCTCCATAATGGGCATGAATTCTACATGTGTGAATCCCATTTCTTTCACATAGGGTACTAATAAAGTAATTAATTGGGTATAGGAGTTATAAGAATTTTCATTGTTTTTATCTGGGCGCATCCAACTTGCTAAATGCACTTCATAAACCGAATAAGGCTGATCGGTTCTATTTTTAATTTTTCTTTGCTCAATCCATTTTGTATCCTTCCATGTAAAATTTGTTTGCCAGGTGATAGAAGCTGTTAATGGTCTTAATTCCCAATAATGTGCGAATGGATCTCCTTTGTCTAATTTGACCCCTTTATATCCATGAATATGGTATTTATATACTTCACCTTGTAGTAGGTTAGGTACAAAGCCTTCCCAAATACCCGAACTATCTTTTCTAACCTTTAAAGCATGGGTTTCATTATTCCAATCATTAAAATTGCCTTTTACAAAAACGGCTGTTGCATTGGGTGCCCAAACTGCAAAATAAGTACCCTTGCTACCAGACACTTCTAATTGTTTGTTGCCAAATAATTCATATAAGGAATAATGAGTTCCATTTTGAAAATTTTGTACATCCTCATCTGTAAATAAAGAATAATTCCAAACTTTTTGATTCGTGTCAACAAAATGTACTTCCTCGTATTTTGGCATAATTATTTCGTTAATTCAATCACTTGCATCATCATAGAAGGAATTGAAAATTGAGTACTTATTGTAGCACTTGATACAATATCTTTTCCACCTGTAAACCCTTTAGTTCTTTCTAGGTATTTGTCAAAATTAACTTTTCTTTCTTTGTTATCGGTATTCATAACACACATAATAGTTTGTCCTTTATTGTATCTAAAGTAAACATACAAACCATCTTCTGGCACATATTGCATTAAGTCGCCTGTTTGTAATGCTGCTGATCCTTTTCGGTAGGTTCCTAATAGCTGTGTATAATGCAAGAAATCTTTTTCTTGATCTGTTAATCCCACTTCTGTAAAAGCATTTTTCTGATCCCCCTCCCAGCCTCCTGGAAAATCAAGTCGCACCCAACCATCCGGATTGGAGATACCTTTCATTAATACCTCTGAGCCATAATACATTTGAGGTATGCCTCTACAAGTCATTAACCACGCATAGGCCATTTTTGTTTTGGGAATACTTTCTCCTAAAGCAGAATGTATGCGGGTCATATCATGATTGTCTAAAAAAGTGACATTATTACTTGGCACTTTATACAAATAGTCATTACTCAAAGTAGTATACAATTTTATAACCCCATCGCTCCAACTATTTTTTTCATTTAAAGCGGGTAAAATGCCAGAAAATAATAAATTAAAATCGGAAGTCGCATGTAAATTACTTTTAAATGGAATGTCTAAATTATTGCGCACAAAATAAGCCTGAGAAGCCACTCCTTCTACCCAACACTCGCCAAAGTTGAATATTTTTGGGTATTCATTAATTAATGCTTGGTTTAAACGATTCATG
The DNA here is from genome assembly GCA_903854725.1 of uncultured Bacteroidota bacterium. Classification (GTDB taxonomy): domain Bacteria; phylum Bacteroidota; class Bacteroidia; order Chitinophagales; family Chitinophagaceae; genus Sediminibacterium. The sequence continues at coordinate 44,869 of CAINWZ010000094.1, read as the reverse complement.
ACTTCAACATTGCAATATTTATAAGTATCAATTCTAAAAGCATCGATACCATAAGTTTCTACCGACCATATTGCATTTTGTGTCAAATATTTTTCAACATAACTATTTTCATGATTCACATCTGGCATCTCCGTTGTAAACCAACCATTGATCATCTTCTCCACGTCAACTGACGCATGATGCGGATCAAATATAGCTTGCTCTCTGTAATGAGTTTGTGTATAAGCAGGCCATTGATGTAGCCAATCTTTTGTAGGTGCGTCTTGCACTAAAAAATGAAAACGACCAAAATGATTGTAAACAATGTCTTGAATTAATTTCATCCCCCTTTTATGTAAACTATCGCTTAAAGTTAAATAAGCCTTATCGCCTCCTAAACGCTTTTCAATTGCATAATTATTGGTAGCTGCATAGCCATGCTCTGTTCTATCTGGCATATCATTTTCAATAACAGGTGTCATCCATAAAGTAGAGACTCCTAATTTTTGAAAGTAGTCCAAATGATTGGTTACCCCTTTCAAGTCTCCCCCATGTCTTAAAAAAATAGAATCTCTATTTAATGTTTGATCCTTTAGATGAGCTATACGATCATTGGAAGGGTCTCCATTGCTAAATCGATCCGGCATTAAAAAGTAAATAAGATCGGATGGATTAAGGCCTTGTGCAAAGCTTGACCCTCTCCCTGCCCTTCTTGGCAATAATGCCCATGCTTGTTGATATTGTTGCCCTTTGGTGGTAATGACAAAATGAACATTGCCCACTTTAGCTGCTGGGGCAATAGCCACATCTACCGCGATATAATGACCATTGTCAAAATGATGCACTCCCACAATGGTTACACCAGGATAATTTGTTTGAACAGTTGATCTAGAAAAATCAAGACCGGTACTTCTAAATAAAATTTGCACTTTATTTAATTTCATTTGCGTAAACCAATTCGATGGATAGGTTTCAATAGTTTGCCCATAAACCATAGAAGCAAAAAATATATTTAGCACTAATCCAATCCATACACTTTTGTTATAAAAACGAATACGATTCATAATTTTATTTTTTATCTTCTTTTATAATAATGGCACAAACTACTCCAGCCAAAATCAATAAAAATCCTCCTATTTGAACAGCCATTAATCTATCATTATGTAAAAAGGTGGACATAATCTTGCCAAAAAATATAGAAGCAATAATTTCTGGAAGGACAATGAAGAAGTTGAATATTCCCATATAAATACCCATTTTCTGTGCAGGGATGAAACCAGACAACATGGAATAAGGCATTGATAAAATAGAAGCCCATGCAATACCCACTAATCCCATACTGATATATAATAAATTAGGTTGTTGCACATAATAAACAGAAATTAATCCTAGACCTCCAATAAGTAAGCATGCTGTATGGGTCATTTTCTTTCCCAGTTTTCCCACTAAAAAAGGGAGGGTAAAAGAAAAACCAAATGTGACTAAATTCAAAATTGCAGAAGTGGTATTGGCGTGCTCTAAACCCATTGTATACAAATTACTATTCGTAATGGGGTCTCCATGAAATAATTGACTCGCCACCCCAGTACTATAATAAAACCACATTAAGAACAAACCAGGCCAAGTTAAAAAATTAACAAGTGCTAATCTTTTCATTTGTATAGGCATACTCACCAATGATTGGTAAATTTCATTTACGATGCTTGTTTTATTTTCTTCAGAATCATTGGAAATGGTTGCAGAAGGCGGATATTCTTTACTTCTAAAAACAGTATATAAAACCGACACTAAAAAAACGGCACCCCCAATATAAAATGACATTAAAATATTTTGAGGAATAGATCCATTTGTTTTTTCTCTTGATACTTGAAACCAGTTTACCAAAATCTGTGGTAAGTATCCCGCAATAAAAGAAGCTAATCCAATGAACATACTTTGCATCGCAAATCCATACGAACGTTGATCCTCCTCTAAATTATCTGCAACAAAGGCCCTAAATGGTTCCATGGTTACATTAATACTAGAATCTAAAATCCACAATACACCGGCGGCCATCCAGATGGAACTAGCGTTAGGCATAACAAATAATAAAGCCGAACTAAGTATGGCTCCAATTAAAAAGAAAGGTCTTCTTCTTCCTAATTTTGGATGCCAAGTTCGATCACTTAAATAGCCTACAATAGGCTGTACCAATAAACCAGTCATAGGCGCTGCCAACCAAAGGCCGGGAATTTGTTCTGGCGTTGCTCCTAAAAATTCATAAATAGCACTCATATTGCCCATTTGCAAACTCCATCCAAATTGAATGCCAAAAAAACCAAAACACATATTCCAAATTTGCCAAAAACTTAGTTTGACTTTAGTACCTGTATAAGCTGTATTCATGAAGCTTGATTTTAAATTTTAAATGATATACCCATTAGGAATAACCGCCCCTTTTTTCACTACTACTATACCATCTTTTATGGTATATAAAGGATGATCTACTTTCTCCAAATGTGCTCCTCCCTTTATGATCACATCATTCCCAATAGAACAATTTTTATCTACAATCGCATTTTCAATAATACAACGTTCTCCAATACCTAAAATGGGCGACCCTTTTTTATTCTTTTCATTTATTTGCTCTATATTCTCATAATAATCGCAACCCATAATATAAGTATTATTGATAATTGTGTCCTTGCCTATTCTTGATCTAATACCTACAACAGCATTAGTTACCTCTTTGGCATGAATGATACAACCCTCGGCGATGATCGCTTTATTGATAATTGTACCGCTCACTTTAGCAGGAGGCAACATCCTAGCTCTTGTATATACTGTTTGTGCACTATCAAATAAATTAAACAATGGCATGTCTTCTGTCAAAGAAATATTGGCTTCAAAAAAAGAATAAATATTTCCAATATCTGTCCAATAACCATCATATTGATAACTCAATACTTTATAATGTGCAATAGAGTCTGGAATAATTTCTTTTCCAAAATCGGTCGCATTAGGATGTACTTCATTTAAAAATTGGTAGAGTATTTCTTTATTAAAAACATAAATACCCATAGAAGCCAAATAATTTCTTCCCTGCGACTGCATTTGAGCACCTGTATCACTTACCCATTCTTTCAAAATTTCTTTTGTAGGTTTTTCTACAAAAGAAGTAATTACATTTTCATTGTTAGATTTTAAAATGCCAAATTCAGGCGCTTCTCTTTCTCCCACCGGAATCGTCGCAATCGTTAAAGCTGCACCACTTTTTTTATGCGCATCAATCATTGCACTAAAATCCATTTGATATAATTGATCTCCACTTAAAATAAGCACGTATTCAAAATCCATTTTTGCTAAATGCCTTAAGGATTGTCTTACAGCGTCCGCTGTACCTTGAAACCATCCTGGATTGTCTGGTGTTTGTTCTGCCGCTAAAATATCTACAAAACCAGAACTAAAAGCACTAAAATGATAGGTATTTTTTATATGTTGATTCAAAGAAGCAGAATTAAATTGCGTTAAAACAAAAATTCTATTCAAATTACTGTTAATGCAATTGCTGATTGGAATATCCACTAAACGATATTTTCCTCCAATGGGTACAGCCGGTTTAGATCTGCTTGCAGTAAGTGGGTATAATCTAGAACCTGCACCACCCCCTAAAATTATTGAAACGGTTTCTTTTGCATACATAGCCATACACTAAAATTTAATATTGTTATCTATATTACTATTCATATTGATTCATACACTTTTTTATAAGATGCTATAACCGATTCCCAACTATGATCAATCTGCATGGCATGTTGGATCATCGTATTCATTTGCTTTTTATCTTTGTATACAGTTATGGCACGTTCAATGGAATACACAATATCGGCTTCTGTTGCGTGTAAAAATTTTATTCCGAAACCGCCTGCATCTCCCATATCCACGACCGTATCATGCAAGCCCCCTGTATCTCTTACCATCGGAATGGTTCCATAACGCAATGCATATAATTGATTTAACCCACAAGGCTCTACTCTACTTGGCATTAGTAAAAAGTCGGCACTCGCATATGCCTCATGACCCACTTTTTCATCATATCCTATGAATGTATTATAATCGCCTGGATACAATTGTACTAAATAATTCAATGCAGACTCGGTAGCCGTATCACCCGCTCCTATGATAAAAAAATTAGCCCCACCATTTGTTTTATCTAAAGCATGTTGAATGGAACCTGGCAATATATCTGCTGCTTTTTCCCCCACCAATCGACCAATAAATACAATCAATGGCTTTTCTGGATTTAAATTATATTTTGCACATAATGCGTTTTTATTTTTCCGCTTCCCCTCATTTACAGTGGCAAGGGTATAATTAAATGCAATCATTTTATCAGTAGCTGGATTCCATACTTCATTATCAATTCCATTTAAAATACCCACACATTTATTTTGTTCTTTTTGAAATAAAGATTCTAATCCATTGGATTGAATACTAAGTTGCTTCATATAACTATGACTCACTGTAGTTACTTTATAAGCACATTTTACAGCAGCCGCTAATGAATTAATTCCGTCCCCCCACTCCAATAATCCCTTCTTTGATGTATCCCATCTTGGAAGTAACATACTTTTATCCCAACCCATCGCACCCTGATATTGCGCATTGTGAATACTCAATACCGTTTTGACAAACTGCAATTTTTGATAATCAAAGCAATACTGCATCATGAATGGAATTAATCCCGCTTGATGATCATGACAATGAACAATGGAAGGAAGTGCTGTCCATTGACTTAACCAATTAACTACTGCTACTTGAAATCCAATGAATCTTTCTATATCATCTGGATAGCCATAAATTTTAGGACGGTCTAATAAACCATTGATATCGACTAAGTATAAATCATAGCCTAACTTGCCTGTAGATTCCTTAATGATTGTAAAATCAAAAAACCAATTGCCTAAATTGGTATTGCCTTTATAGTGAACATCCCATTTATTTTGTTCCAAAAAAGGGGTTCGATACATAGGCATAACTACCATAGCTTTATCTCCTTGTTTATTTTGGTATTTAGGCAAAGCCCCTACCACATCACCAAGTCCTCCAGCTTTAGCCATTGGGTAACATTCTGCACTAACATGTACAATCACCATGAGCCGTTTTAATTTGATTCAATATACTCCATTGTGCTTAAAACTCCTTGTTTTTGAGCACTTAATTCTAATAATTTGTAGATAGATTTTTCGCCTTTTTATACATTGAATTATAATTTTAAGTATTTTACGGAATCGATTAAACGAATACCGTTTGATTGAATAACGATAAACGATTAAACTAACGAATGTTATGAGCCAAACCAAACAACCAACCAATTCTGGTGCATTGTCTACACTTGTAGTCGTGTTCTTTTTCTGGGGATTTATTGCTTCAAGCAATAGCGTCTTTATTCCATTTTGTAAACATAAATTTAACCTTGACCAATTTCAGAGTCAACTGGTTGACTTTGCATTTTACCTAGCTTATTATATAGGCGCATTAGGCTTATTTGCATATGGTGCTTTTGGTGGTAAAGACTTGGTAGGCAAATGGGGTTATAAAAAAAGTATTGTGTATGGATTGTTGTTTTCAGCAATTGGTGCTGCTGCTATGATTATAGCAGTGAACGCTAATACCTTTACAGGGATGTTAGTAGGTTTATTTATTGTTGCTTTAGGATTCTCTTTACAACAAACAGCAGCGCAGCCATTTGCAATTGCATTAGGTGATCCTAGTACAGGTGCAAGTCGTGTGAACTTAGCAGGTGGAATTAACTCCTTTGGAACCTCTATAGGGCCCATTGTTGTTGCCTTTGCTTTGTTTGGAAGTGCTGCCGCTATAACAGATGATCAAATTGCTGCATTAAGTTTAAGTAAAGTTGTGATATTATATACAGCAGTTGGAATTTTGTTTTTAGCAGCTGCCGCCATGTTCCATTTTTCGAAAAAAGTACCTCCTGGCATTTCCGAAGAAAAAATTGAACCAGCTAATAAAGCATTATTTCTTTTATTAATTATGACGGGTGTATTGGTCATTATGTTTGTACCTATTTTTAGTAGTTATAAAATTGATCCTACCACTTTAACCGATGCAGGCAAACATGAATTAGAAACCACTCGTTTAAAATGGTTATTTGGTGCATTAGCTACAGTAGTAGTGGGTTTATTATATGCAAATTTCAAAGCGCAAAAAAATGAAAATGGATGGGGCGCCATGAAATACCCGCAATTAGTGTTGGGTATGCTTGCCTTATTTGTGTATGTGGGCGCTGAAGTTTCAATTGGCTCAAACTTAGGGGAATTATTAAAACAAGCAGATTTCGGAAGCATTCCTTCTTCTAAAATTGCACCATATATCTCTATGTATTGGGGCAGTATGATGATTGGTCGTTGGACTGGTGCTATTTCTGCTTTTGAATTTAAAAGCAAAACAAAACAAATCTTAACTGTTATAGTTCCATTAGTCGCATTTGGAATTGTTATTGGTGTTAATAGTATTGCACAATATGATATGAGCCCATTATATATGTATGTGGTTTGTGTTTTTATACAAATTGTAGCTTTCTTTATTAGTCAAGATAAACCAGCAAAAACATTGTTAATATTTAGTTTGATTGGCGTTATTTCAATGCTTATAGGTGTATTAACTAAAGGAGATTTAGCTATTTATGCTTTCTTAACAGGTGGTATTGCTTGTTCTATTATGTGGCCTTCTATCTTTGCATTATCTATTGCAGGTATTGGAAAATATACTACACAAGGTGCTGCATTTTTAATTATGATGATATTAGGTGGTGGCATTATTCCTCCTATTCAAGGTAAATTATCAGACTTCTTACAATCTGCACATTTAGATACTCCTGGATATGGCATACACAATTCATTCTGGGTGCCTGTATTCTGTTTTGCGTATATATTAATATTTGCCATTTCAGTAAAAGGAATTTTAAAGAAGCAAGGAATCAATTACGAGGAAACAGAAGCAGTAGCAGGTCATTAATATATAAATAATTAAATAATAAAGTAGCATGGATTCTTTTGTAGCGGGTGTGGATATAGGCGGGACGGGCACCAAATTTGGTATCGTTGATAATTTAGGAAATGTATTGTCTTCTGCAACAATGTCTACAAGAGGACATGCAGATATACATGCTTATATAGATGAGCTACATGATAAATTAATGATCCTTATTGATAAAGTAGGTGGTGTTGGTCGCATTAAAGGTATTGGTGTGGGCGCCCCAAATGGCAATGTATATACGGGTACTATCGAATACGCTCCTAACCTACCTTGGAAAGGCATTATTCCATTGGCTAAATTAATTCAAGATAAATTTAAGTTGCCTGTAAAATTAACCAACGATGCTAATGCAGCAGCAGTTGGTGAAATGACGTATGGTGCTGCCAAAGGAATGAAAGATTTTATTTTAATCGCCTTAGGCACCGGTGTTGGAAGTGGGATTGTTGCCAATGGTGAATTAATATATGGACACGATGGAATGGCAGGTGAATTAGGTCACACTATTATTATACCTGATGGTCGCGTACATCCTGGTACTGGAAAAAAAGGCTCTTTAGAAAGTTATGCATCAGCAACTGGTGTTGCAAAATCTGCAGTAGAAATTTTAAATAATACTGATAGACCCAGTTTATTAAGAAATACACCTATTGATACCATAGATTCTAAAGCTGTATTTGAAGCTGCCATAGCGGGCGATGAAGTTGCTAAAGAAGTATTTGAATATACCGGAAGAATATTAGGTATTTCATTGGCTAACTTTGTAATGTTCTCCAGTCCAGAAGCCATCATTCTTTTTGGCGGATTGACAAAAGCAGGTGATTTAATATTAAAGCCTACGCGTGAGCACATGGAAGCTAACTTAATTGAAGTATTCCAAAATAAAATTAAAATACTAGTAAGTCATTTAAAAGAATCGGATGCCGCTATATTAGGAGCAAGTGCTTTAATGTGGGATTAAATAGAAGGATAAAATATTCTTCTATTATTTATTCATGGACAATTCTTCCATCCATTTATTTCTTCCCCATCCTGCAATAACATGTTTTTCTGAATGATAGGAAGACCTTACTAAGGGGCCGCTTTCTACATAGTCAAAACCTAGCTCATAGCCTATCTGTCTGAGTTCTGCAAATTCGTCTGGATGCACAAAACGTTGCACCGCTAAATGTTTTTTAGTAGGTTGTAAATATTGACCCAATGTTAACACATCTGTTCCCACTGCCACAAGGTCTTTCATTGTTTGGATCACTTCTTCTTTTTGTTCTCCGATACCTAGCATAATGCCTGTTTTAGTTCGCATACCCCCTTTCTTTAAAGCTTCTAATACGCCTAAGCTTCTGCGATATTTTGCTTGCACTCTTACTTTTTGGGTAATACGTTCCACTGTTTCCATATTATGGCTTACTACTTCAGGAGCTGCTTCAATAATTCGATCTATTTGTTCTTGAATGCCTCTAAAATCTGGGATTAAAGTTTCTAAAGTTGTTTCAGGCGTTAATGCTTTAATGGCCTTTATGGTATTTGACCAAATAATAGAACCACCATCGGCTAATTCATCTCTGTCAACACTAGTAAGCACCGCATGTTTTACTTTCATAAGTAATATAGCTTCTGCCACACGTTGTGGTTCATCCCATTCCACTGGCTTAGGACGTCCTGTAGCCACTGCACAAAATTGACAACTTCTTGTACATATATTTCCAAGGATCATAAAAGTAGCAGTCCCTTCTCCCCAACATTCTCCCATATTTGGGCAATTACCGCTTTCACAAATGGTGTGAAGTTTATGTGTATCTACTAACCCACGCACATGCTTATAACTTTCTCCGATAGGAAGTTTAACTCTTAACCAATCTGGCTTTTTTATTCTAGTATCTTTTTCAGGGCTTACAATAGGTAATTCTTGCATAAATCTTTCTCTATAATCAGCCACAAAAATACATGACTTGTCTTTAATAATAAATATTAAATTAACTAGTACAATAGAAACTCTAAAAGCCCATAACTATTTGATTTGCAATATATTATATGTTATAAATGGAGTCGACAAAAAATAAACAAGCTTCCATAAATGACAAATATTAAACCTTATCTTCATGCAGCTTAAAATTAACCCCTGTAGCTACTTTAAAATGTAAACCATTATGGACAAATACGGAAAGATCTTGTTAATAGTAATGCCCCTATTTTTCTTGTTAATTATTCTAGAAAAATTATATGGCTGGTATGTTAAAAAAGAAAAAACAAATTCTATGGATACAGTGAGTAGCCTAAGTTCGGCTATCACCATGGTTACCAAAAACGTATTAGGACTAAGTTTTACCATTTTAAGTTATAAATGGATTGAAGCGCATGTAGCCCTTACGCATATTCCCACTACTTGGTATACTTATCTCATTGCATTTGTGGCTTTAGATTTTTCACATTATTGGATACACCGCATAGATCATAAAATAAATTTTTTCTGGAATAGTCATATCGTTCATCACAGCAGTGAAGAATTTGATTTGGCTTGCGCTGTAAGACAACCTATATCCTCTTTTGTAAAAATATTTTCCATTTTTTTATTGCCAGCAGCCTTACTAGGTATTTCACCTATTGTCATTGCCACCGTTACTCCTATTCAATTTTTTGCGCAATTCTGGTATCATACTAGATATATAAACAGAATGGGATTTTTAGAATACATTTTAGTAACCCCTTCACACCACAGAGTGCATCACGCTTTCAATCCAGAATATATGGATAAAAATATGTCTCAAATATTTATTATATGGGACAAACTCTTTGGAACATTTCAAGAAGAAAGAGCTGACATCATTCCTGTCTATGGTATTACACGACCTATGAGAACTTGGAATCCTATCAAAATAAATTTTATTCATATGTGGCTGCTCATTACAGATGCTTGGCAAGCCCATAAAATAAAAGACAAATTTGAAATATGGTTTAAGCCTACCGGCTGGAGACCAGCTGATGTAGAAGCAAAAAAACCAGTATTTAAAATTGAAGACGTTTATCATTTTGAAAAATACGCTCCTAAAAGAACTACCGCTTTTTATATATGGACTTGGATACAAATAGTCTTCATTTTTATAATTGTAGCCTATCTATTAGGCAATATTGCAGCCATTGGAGTGCCTTCTATTTTTATTTATGGTGGCTTTATTTTTATTTACATTTTTGCCTTAACCGATTTTATGGATGGCAATAAATATGCGCTTGGATGGGAAATTTGCAAAGCCCTCTATGGTTTTACTATTCTTTTAATGATGGGCGATTGGTTTGGCGCTGACAAACTTTTTGCTCCTTTAAGCAAAATAATGATGGCTTATTTTATCATATCCTTACTTGTTACTGGCTTGCTTACTCGCAAGCTTCAAGATAAAGCACTCATACAAATTCATTCATAAAATTTACCATAAAATAATACTATGACAGCTACTGTTACTTACGAATCCAACTTACGAACTACTTGCTTGCACTTGCAAAGTGGTTCTGCTATTGAAACCGATGCACCAACCGATAATAAAGGAAAAGGCGAAAGATTTTCACCCACCGATTTAATTGCAACAGGATTAGGTGCTTGTATGATTACCACCATGGGCATTAAAGCAGAAACCATGTCAATTGCCTTAGATGGTGCCAAAGTAGAAGTCACTAAAATAATGGTATCAGATCCAAGAAGAATTGGTAAAATTATTGCACATGTAACCATGCCATCAGGATTACATCTTGATGATAAAACAAAAGAAATATTAGAAAGAGTAGCGAGAACCTGTCCGGTTGAAAGAAGTTTACATCCAGAGGTGGAATTAGATATTGCATTTAATTGGCAATAAAAATAAAAAAATTGAACCTAAAAAAATAAAGCAATTAATTAATACCTAGTTGCTTTATTTTTTGCATCAACTTACTTACTGGAAGTCCCATGACATTATAAAAATCACCGGTAATATTTTTGATACCTACTACCCCAATCCATTCTTGAATTGCATAGCCCCCTGCTTTATCATAGGGTTGGTACTTATCTACGTAAAATTCAATTTGCGCATTCGTTAATTCATGAAATTCTACTAAAGTTATTTCACTAAATGTACTCTCTTTGTCTTGATATAATAATGCAACACCCGTAATTACTTTATGAATTTGACCAGACAATTGTTGTAAAGAAATAATAGCCTCTTCTCTATTAGTAGGCTTGCCAATAATAGTTTCATGTAATACCACCACGGTGTCCGCTGCAATAATACATGGGCTACCTAATGCAGGCTGGCTTTTTATCATTTCCTTTACTGCCAGGGCTTTATTTTTAGCAATATAAACAGGCACTTCTTCTATTGGCATACTTTCAGGATATGCTTCGTCAGAAGCAGAAACAATTACCTGAAACGGAAGTTCGGCCCATTCTAACAATGTTTTACGCCTTGGTGATTGAGAAGCTAAAATAAATTGCTGCATGAAAATATCGAGTAAGAATTAAAATAAAAAATAGAAAAACACAATAGAAAGAATGCCTGCCAACATTGAAAATTTTATATAGGCACTCAATTTCGTGAAATGGCTATGTGTAAATGCTTTTGGCAATGTAAATAATACCATCGCCAAAGGGCCAATAATGAATCCAACACAATATAAAACAGTATACCACCAACCAAAAGGTATTACATATAATTGAATAATTAATAACATGGCCATTACAACGATAATCCAAACAGCTAAATACACTTTGGTAGGTTTTAACCCCCACACAATAGGCATGGTCTGGCAACCATATCTTTGATCACCTTCCATATCCTCCATATCTTTCAATGCCTCTCTTACTAAAGTCAGAATGAAAGCAAAGGCGCTGTAGAGCAAAGTAAGCTTCGCAAATTTTAAGACCGCTCCATTAGTAACTTGCGGGTGCATGATTTCTTGAATCGTGAACTTAGAAAAATACACTATCGCAATTGACCATGCAGTAAGTATTGCTATAATAATATTACCTACTAAAAAATTCTTTTTAAAAGTAGTGCTATAAAACCACAACAATAAAATAGCAAATAGATTCGTAATATGAATATGCCAATACGTTTGGAAAGGGAAAACAATGGATGAGATATACATACCCAACACACTAAAAATAAGATGCCAAAAAATTACCATTCTCCTACTTATAAATGCCCCTACTACAACTTTGTCTGGCTTATTGACTTGATCAATATTGACATCGAAATAATCATTAATCATATACCCTGCAGAAGCAATTAAAATATTACTTGTGAGCAAAAAATAAAAACGAAGATCAACACTACTATCAGAAAGTGGGAATAAAGGTTTGTAAATACAAAAGTGCAATAAACATTCTGCCAATACAATAAAAAGTAAGTTAGGCCAACGTACCAACCTTAAAAAGTGAATCAATAATTTCAAATTGTCTATTTATTTTGACTGAATATGATCTTCTATATCCCAATGATCATTCAACTTTAAAACTTTTTCAATTACTTCTCTCGCACAGCCTTCTCCGCCTTTTGCAACAGCCTTATAAGTGGAAATGGCTTTAATGTCTATGGCAGCATCATTGGGGCAAGCTGCTATGGCAGTTATTTTCATTGCCTCATAATCGGGCATATCATCACCCATGTACAAGATTTTCTCTAAGGGCATAGCATGTAAAATTGATAACTCCTCCAAAAGCACTCGTTTATCAGCTACTTTCATAAACACTTCTGTAACTCCTAGCTTTTGCAAACGCTCTTTTACTTCATCAGAATTGCCTCCAGAAATAATCCAAACCTTGTACCCTTTTTTAATAGCTAACTGAATAGCATACCCATCTTTTATATTCATGGTTCTTGCCATTAAACCATTGGGCATTACCAATAAATTGCCATTGGTTAAAACACCATCCACATCAAATACAAAACAGGATATATTTTTGAAAGTAGCTAACAAGGCATCTTTATTTAGACAATAAAAGTAAGCTTATTTTTGATTATCACGCCATTCGTAAACCCAAGCACTTTGAATCATTTCCAAATGCCCCTCACTTGACTCCTCTTTTTTGCCCTCAAAATGAGGAAGTGACAATACCCAATCTAACAAATCGGTAAAGCGAACTCTATATATTTTAGACTCCGTAAAATCATCGCCAAACTTTTCGTATAATTTTTGAGCGATATCTTCATGATCATTCCAATGTATGGGTGGTTCAAACTGAGACATATATATGTAATTTTATTCTCCTAAAAATTGTGTTTGGTCGGGTAATATTACCTCTATTTCTCCGCCGCCTGCTAACAACTCGCATTGACATCCTAATCTTGATTCTATGCGCGGACTCACAGCACGATCTATAAAATCCTCTTCCTTATCTGATAATTCTTGTAAAAACTGTGCCCCTTTTTGGATGTATAAATGACAAGTACTACATGCACAAACACCTCCACAATTATGATGTAAATTAATACCTGCATCTAAAATAACTTCTAACAAGCTCTGATCTGGCTTGATATTATTTAAAGTAACTGGCTCCAATCCCTTTTGCTCAAAATTTATTTTTATTGAATACATAAGATGTTCATACATTTTTGCAAAAATAGTAGTAATCAACCAATGCCTCTATCTCATTTATATTTTTCTTTGTCGAAATACAAAAAAAATAAGGGGCAACCATTAGGCACACTTATCTTTGCAGTCTAATTTTAACAATATGGCCAAGCATGGGTTCTCAGAAAGGATGTATTTACAATATTTGAGAACAAAGTTTACCACATTGGGCATGGTTTCGCCACAGGTTGCTGGAAAATTGGCTTTCGACTTATTTTGTACCCCTTACCCAAAATATAAGAAAAGAAAAGCCCCTGCTGTATTTCATCAGGCAAAACAAATAGATTTATCCATTATTGGAAACGGAATTAAAGAAACAGGTAAAATACATATCCATGGTTTTGAATGGAAACCTATTGTAGCTAATGGTCAAACTGTATTAATAGTACATGGCTATGCCAGCTTTGCCTATAAATTTGAACAATATATACAACCCTTATTAAAATTAGGGTATAGAGTACTAGCCTTTGATGCACCAGGACATGGGCTAAGCGAAGGCAAGCATATTAATATAATCATCTACCAACATGCTATTGAGCAGATAATGAAGCATGCAGGCCCTATTGACCACTTTATAGGCCATTCATTAGGGGCCATCACAATTGCCATGATTGCCGAAACCATAGAAAATCCCGCGAAGCATAAATTTGTATTAATTGCACCCGCTACTAAAACCACGAGTACTTTTAATAATTACTTTACTATGATGCACCTTAGTCCAGCCATAAGAACAGCATTTTTAGAGGAATTACGCAAACGCACCAACCACCCTATAACCTATTTTGAAGCAGACAGGGCCATTCAAAACTATGGCGGAGACCTACTTTGGGTGCACGATAAAGAAGATTTGGTTTGTCCCTATGAAGATTTAGTTGATTTTGAAAAAAAAGCACCAAAAAACATAAAGTTCTTGATAACCAATGGGTTAGGTCATAATAAAGTATACAAAACCCCCGAAATTATTGATAAAATAATGGCTTTTTTAACCCCTATAGAATAGCTAATTTTTATTTTTTAGGCGAAAGCTCTAATATTGCATCGCGAGAAAACAAGAGCACCTTATAATAGAGGTGGTTTTATTTTTTCATAATTAATTGATATTCAATTTCTAAAATACCCGTAGGAGCGGAAGGCAACTATGTCAAAAAACTTATTAATTGTGGAGTCGCCTGCAAAGGCCAAGACGATAGAGAAGATTTTAGGGGATGAATTTGAAGTAAGAAGCTGCTATGGTCACATTCGTGACTTAGAAAAAGTAGACATGGGCATTGATTTAAAAAACAAATTCGCCCCTCGATATACTGTTCCAAGTGAAAAAGAAAAAGTGGTGAAAGAATTAAAGTCCATGTCCAAAAAAGCAAAAGAAGTATGGCTTGCATCGGATGAGGACCGTGAAGGAGAAAGTATTAGTTGGCATTTAGCGGAAGTATTAGGCTTAGATCCTAAAAAAACGAAGCGTATAGTATTCCATGAAATTACAGCACCGGCTATTAAAAAAGCAGTAGCCAATCCACGTTTTATAAACATGGATTTAGTAGATGCACAACAAGCAAGAAGAATATTAGATCGCATTGTTGGATTTGAATTGAGCCCAGTATTGTGGCGCAAAATTGGCATGCAAAGAAGTTTAAGTGCAGGTCGTGTGCAAAGTGTTGCAGTAAGATTAATTGCAGAAAGAGAAAGAGAGATTAATCAATTTTTACCTGAAAGCGTTTTTAAAATATCTGCTTTATTTACAGCACCAGATATTAATAAAAAGAAAGTTAAGTTTAAAGCGGAAGGTCCGCAAAAAATGACCACTGCTTCTTCGGCAGAAAAGTTTTTAGAACAATGTAAAGGAGCAAAATATACGGTAAAAGATATTGCAGTAAAAGACGGAAAACGTACGCCCTCAGCGCCTTTCACAACATCTACCCTACAACAAGAAGCTTCTAGAAAATTAGGCTATAGTGTTAGTAAAACAATGTTACTAGCTCAAAAATTATATGAAAGTGGTAAGATCACTTACATGAGAACAGATAGTATTAGCTTAAGCGAAACAGCAGTGGATGCCATTAAAGCAGAAATTAATTCAAGCTTTGGTGACAAATATTATCAACCACGTAAATTCAAAAATAAAAACGAAAATGCGCAAGAAGCGCATGAGGCCATTCGTCCTTCGTACATGAATGAAAGCAAAGTAGACGATGCAGATTTGAATAGATTATATGAATTGATTTGGAAAAGAACCATTGCTTCTCAAATGAGTGATGCGCAATTTGAAAAAACAACTGCAAAAATTGAAATATCTACGAATAAAGAAACTTTAACAGCAAGTGGTGAAGTGATGAAGTTTGATGGTTTCTTAAAAGTATATTTAGAAAGTAATGATGAAGAGGACGAAGAAGATGTGAACGCAGAAGGAGAAGAAAGTTTATTGCCTCCTTTAGCAAAAGGTCAGGTACTTGACTTTTTAGAAATGACAGGACTAGAACGTTTTAGTCGACCAACTGCAAGATTCACAGAGGCTTCTTTGGTAAAAAAATTAGAGGAATTAGGTATTGGTCGCCCTTCTACCTATGCCCCAACCATCTCTACCATCATGAAACGTAACTATGTAGAGAAGAGAGAAAAAGAAGGTATTAAAAGGATCTACCAAATTTTGACGCTTACTAATAAAGATGAAATTAAGCAAGCAGAAGCTTCTGAAATAACGGGTGCTGAAAAAAATAAGTTATCCCCTACCGATTTAGGCTTAGTGGTAACTGATTTTCTAAAGCTCCATTTTTCTAAAGTGATGGATTTTAACTTTACGGCTAAAATTGAAGGGGAGTTTGATGAAATTGCCGCAGGAAAGTTATTATGGAGTGATATGTTAACTGCTTTCTACGAACCTTTCCATACTACTATAGAACACACTTTAGAAACAGCTGAAAGAGCAAAAGGCGAAAGAGAATTAGGTTTTGACGCAGTTTCTGGTAAAAAAGTAATTGCACGTATGGGTAGATATGGACCAATGGTTCAAATTGGACACCAAGATGAAGAAGAGAAACCAAGATTTGCAAAATTGAAAGCCTCTCAAAGTATTGAGACTATCAGTTTTGAAGAAGCCATGGAACTCTTTAAACTACCTCGTATGTTAGGTCAGTTTGAAGAAGAAGATGTTTCGGTAAATATTGGTCGTTTTGGCCCTTATGCAGCGCATGCTAAGAAGTTTTATTCTTTAAACAAAGAAATGGACCCTTATACAGTAACCTTGGAGGAATTAACTCCTATGATTGCAGAAAAGCGTAAAGCAAAAGACGAGAGAACCATTAAAGTGTTTGAAAAAGAGAAGATCCAATTATTAAGAGGGCCTTACGGACCTTATATAAAACAAGGATTACGCAATTTCAAATTAAGCAAAGAGCAACAAGAAAAGGTGGAAACCTTGACGATAGAAGAAGTGAATGCAACTATTGCAGAATTGAAGGCAAACCCTCCACGTAAAATGGCTAGGAAGAAAAAAGCATCCTAATAAAAAGTTTATCAATAAAAAAGGCCTCGAATAATCGGGGCCTTTTTTTATATCTCTTAAAGGGAATTTAAATACGTTTATAAGCCTATTGCATCAAAGGCTTACTCATTAACTTAAGATATTGAACATGCGCTTTAATGGCACTTAATACAGTTGGATATTCAATATACTTTAACTTGAAATCGGCACAAGTCTTTTTAACTATTTTTGAAATAGCTGGATAATGAACATGTGAGATTTTCGGGAATAAGTGATGTTCAATTTGAAAATTAAGCCCTCCTACCAACCAGCTTACTAATTTGCTTTTAGTAGCGAAATTGGCTGTTGTTTGAATTTGGTGTGCAGCAAATTCGTCAGGCATTTTATTCTCTGGCTGAATAGCAATAGGAAATTCAGTTTCTGTCACTGTATGCGCTAATTGGAAAACAATACTCAAAATGAAACCCGCAAAGCAACCTACTACTAGGAAACCCACTAACCAACTCACCCAGCCTAACATATAAATAGGTAATACCACAAATACAAATGCATGATATACTTTAACTGCCCAAAATTCGAAATGATCGGCAAATGTCATTTCTTTGATTTCTACCGAACCAATTTTTTTGGAAAAATACTTTTTATAATCTGCAAAGAATATCCAAAAAATATACAATAACATATATAAAACCCAAAAATAAATATGCTGAAAACGGTGTAATAAATAATGTTTTTGCGTAGGTGCCATTCTCATTAATACTCCCACTTCAATGTCATCATCAACCCCATCAATATTTGTAAAAGTATGGTGCAAAGTCACATGCTTCATAGCCCACATAAAACGACTGGCTCCTAAAACACTAATTGAAGAAGAAGCTAATTTATTTAACCAAGCGTATTTACTAAAACTACCATGACTACCGTCGTGCATTACATTAAATCCAATTGCTGCTATCAACCCCCCAAATAAAACACATTCTAAAATTGCAAAAAATACAGGAGGCGTAAAAAATATTAAATGGATATAGGTGACAATAAATAAGCTCATTAAAATAATCGCTTTAGAAAATAGTTTAAAATTCCCTGTTGATTTTATAGCATGTTCTTCTAAATAAAGATTTACTCTTCTTTTTAATTCTGCATGTAATGAATTAGCCATTACAGGAAATTTAGGAGTGCTTACATTAATGTTTGACATAGTAAATCTTTATGGTATACAATAGTGATTTGATATAATATACAAAGAAAAGACAAATTGCATTAAGACTAGGCTTTAATGACTATTATTTACCCGAACGTTTAATAATTCTATTTATTATGTAAACAATTGTTAAATATATCCACATAGATGGGATAAGTAAAAATGATATATATCAATATTTTGCGTTGATTTGAATAATAATTGAAACAACACATTAGTTTACCTATGCAAAAAGAAGCCGAAATTAGTGCCTTATTTAAGCTAATAGACGACCCAGATGAAGAAGTATTTAATACCATTGCAGATAGGTTATTAAACTATGGCACCCCTATCATCCCTGACCTAGAACATCTTTGGGAAAATACCTTGGACGAAGCTACTTTGGAACGCATAGAAATTATGATTTACAAATTGCGTTTGCAAGATTTGAAAGAAGCCTTTTTAGCCTGGAAGTCAAAACCCGACCCTTCATTATTCGAAGGTGCATTATTAGTGACTAAATTCCAATACCCTGAAATGGCGATTGATAATTTACGTCATCAAATGGAAAAAATGAGACGCAATATTTGGCTTGAACTTAATAACTATTTAACCCCCTTAGAACAAGCGAATGTTATTAGGAATATTCTATTTAATTATTACCAAATTAAAGGCGTCGAAGTTAATCATGAAAAACCAGAAGAGTTTTTGATTTCAGCTCCGCTGCAATCAAAAAAAGGAAATGCTATAGCCAATACATTACTATATGCAGAATTGTGTCAGCAATTAGAAATTCAAGCGCAGTTCATCAACATCCCTAAGCAATGTATCATTGCTTTTTACGCTTCCGATTGGGATCCCGAAGAAATTGTATCTAACCCACAAGAGTTTATTCAATTTTATGTAGAAGGCACCACCGGTAATGCCTTTTCTCAAAAAGATTTAGATCAATATATGATCAGATCTAATATCGAACCGAAGAATAGTTATTACAAGCCTTTATCTAATGTTAAAATTATAAAAAAACATTTATTAGAATTTGCTAAATGTTTCCAGAGTCCCACCTTACAATACAAACAAAAGGACCTTACAGATTTAGCTCAATTATTGGACTAAGCGTTGTACTTTTACGTTGTAAATGAACAACTATGATTCAATGGGATGATTTTACAAAAGTGGATATTCGTTGTGGCACTATTTTGTCGGCACAAGCTTTTCCAAAAGCCAAAAAACCAGCTTATCAATTGAGTATTGATTTTGGAAGCTTAGGAATTAAAAAATCTTCAGCTCAAATTACGCATCACTATTCTATGGAATCATTAATCGGCAAACAAGTAATTGCCGTTGTTAATTTTCCTCCCAAACAAATAGCCGATTTCATGAGCGAGTGCTTAGTGTTAGGCGTTTACGATTCCAATCACGAAGTCGTATTATTACATCCCTCACAACCCGTGAATAATGGTCAACCTATTGGTTAATGGAAACTAAATACACTCAAATTTATCATAGCCCTATTGGTGTCATTAAAATGGTCGCTTCTGAATATTGTATTGAGGAACTTGTTTTTGTGGAAGATGCCGCTGTCGCACAAATAAATATTACCGAAAATTCTCCAGCAGTAATTCAGCAATGCATAGACGAACTCTTAGAATATTTTGCGGGTAAAAGAAGAAGTTTTACAGTGCCCATTAATCAGGAGGGAACAGAATTTCAGCAAAGAGTTTGGAAAGAATTATACGAAGTGCCTTTTGGAAAAAACCTGAGTTATGGCGAACTAGCCAAAAAAATGGGCGATCCTACTGCAGTTAGAGCAGCCGCTGCCGCAAATGGCAAAAATAAGATAGCCATTATAGTACCCTGTCATAGAATTGTTGGAGCAGATAGGTCTTTGGTAGGTTATGCCTGGGGGAAAGCCAGAAAAAAATGGCTCTTGCAACACGAATTTAGATTAGCCCTGGGTGTACAAACCCTATTTTAAAGCATACCCACTATAATAAAATAGATCCATCAAAGCCAAAGGGCAATAGGTTCATTGCAGACTGCACCACCATCACTTTACCCGATTTGCCCGCCATAATAATCTTAATAGGAGCCTTAAACCTGTTTTCATAGTCCAATAATGATTGCCTACACATCCCACATGGCGATATAGGCTCAATAGAGGGCTTCCCTAGCGGTTCATAACTAATGGCAATGGTTTGTATTTTTTCGAGGGGAAATTGGCTTCCCACACTGTTTAATAAGGCTCGTTCGGCACAAATACCCACTGGAAAACTAGTGCTTTCCTGATTAGACCCAATAATAATAGCATTGGAGGATAATCTTGCCGCCGCTCCAACCTTGAAATTAGAATAAGGGGCGTAAGCTGTTTCGGTTGCTTTTATAGCAGCTTGCAATAATTCTTGATCGACAACGGAAAGTTGATTTGAATCGTCTAACAAATCATATTCGAATTCAAATTTATGATGCATGCATTTTATTTAATTAGATTAAATATACGATTCCATCTAATAGCTTTACTATAACTAAACCATATTAAAGCTGCTCTTCCTACAATATGTGTTTCTGGAACAAAGCCCCAGTATCTACTATCTTGACTACGATGACGATTATCTCCCATCATCCAATAATAATTTAACTTAACAGTATAAGTAGATGCAGCTACCCCATTGAGAATATACTTGCCATTTTGTTTTTCTAAACTGTTGTGCTCATAATTGGTAATAAGTCTACGGTACATCTCAATGGTAGAATCATTCAAAGAAATAATATCTCCTTTTTTAGGAATACGAAGCGCTCCAAAATTATCTACCGACCAGGGTGCGTGTAACACATCATTTGGAAATGTATTGCCAATAAAATTATCTACATAAAAACTAACTTCTTTTACTTGTGGAAGTTTACGTAAACTTGCCGCCGCCCCTGCGGTCATATTAATTACATAGGTATTAGGCTTGCCTTCCATTATTTTAAAATCACTAGTTGCTTCTGTGGTATTGATGCCAATAGTATCTTCAATAAAACTTTCCGGAATGGGTGTGCCATCTGTTATGACTACATATTCCGTTTGGGCGGCAGCTGCAACATAGGCCGGTTGACCATTCACCCACAGTTGACTTTCTTTCACTTGAATCAAATCACCAGGAATACCCACACATCTTTTAATATAATTATCTGTTTTATCTATAGGATGTACTATTATAGGATAATCTGCTTGAAGCTTTTCTCTGTTATTATTATATTCAGGCGTTCTTAAAACATCGTAATAAGGATATTTACTTCCAAATTCTGGTAAATTAATAATTGTATCTCCAGCGGGGAAATTAAATACCACTACGTCATTTCTGTTGATGTCTCTTACTTTTGGAAGTCTATTATAATCTAGTTGAACCCACTTTACATAAGAAGGTGTAGTAGGCGCACCTGGTAAAGTATTATGTACAAAAGGAAAAGAAATTGGCGTCTGAGGAACTCTGGCACCATAGGTTACTTTATCTACAAATAAGAAATCATTGACCAATAAAGTTTTCTCCATACTCTCTGTTGGAATAACATATGCTTCAAATAAGAAAGTTCTAATTAAAGTTGCCGCCACTACTGCAAAAACAGCAGCATCAATCCATTCCCTACTTGCAGGTTTATGATAATGCACTAAAGCTTGTGCTCCATGCCATTTTTCATTTGCAGAAAACCCTATATAGGGCAAATAAATAAAAGGAACGAAGACAGTTAAAGTATGTTGAATTACATTCACTTTTTTGAAGTGCATTACAAAAATGATCGAAATCCATAAGCTAATAAATTGCCCTAGAATGGGAATCAATTGTAACCAAAACCAAATTTTGGGGATACCACATAATCTAACCACTTCCCAAGTATTATAAATAGGAATAATGGCCTTGCTTTTTGCTACACCTGCTTTGAGTAACATACTATACATACCAATATGCCAACCCAGCCAAAAAATAATTAAAAATGCGATACCCATAAATAATAAATTATTGTGATAACAAAAATATCCCTTTGTAAGGGGATATTTGTAAAAAGTTGTAGAATTAGCTAATATTTAATGTGAATGGCTATTATAAAGGATTACCGAGCATCTACTTGTACTGCTGTACTACTTCTTTAACCAATTTAACCGTTCTAGAAATGTCTGGTATAGCTAAAGCTGTTAAGTTAGGCGCATAATGCATTGGGGCATCTGCACTCGTAATTCTTCTTATAGGCGCATCTAAATAATCAAAGCCTTCTTTTTGAATACGATAACTTAATTCAGAAGAAACAGAAGCGAATGGCCATTGCTCTTCAACAATGACTAATCTATTGGTTTTTTTAACGCTTTCTAAAACAGTCATCCAATCTAAAGGACGAATCGTTCTAAGATCAATCACTTCCGCACTGATACCTTCTTTTTCAAGTTCTTCCGCAGCACCTAATGCCACTTTCATCATTTTACTATAAGAAACAATGGTTATATCCCTACCTACTTTCTTAACGTCCGCCACTCCAAGTGGAATATAATATTCTTCATCAGGTACGTCACATTTATCGCCATACATCACTTCACTCTCTAAAAACATAATAGGATCTTCTTCATACCTAATGGCTTGCTTTAATAATCCCTTTGCGTCATATCCATTAGACACAGATACTACTTTAATACCAGGTATGTTCGCTAAATAACTTTCAAAAGCTGTTGAGTGTTGTGCTCCTAATTGACCAGCACTTCCATTAGGCCCTCTCATGACAATAGGACAACCAATTTGACCACCGCTCATTGCTAGCATCTTACTTGCCGTATTTAATATTTGATCCAAAGGCAATACCGCAAAATTCCATGTCATAAATTCAACTATAGGACGCAACCCATTTTGAGCAGCTCCTACTGCCACCGCAGTAAAGCCTAATTCTGAAATAGGCGTATCAATAACACGTTTAGCCCCAAATTCGGCTAACATACCCTGACTCACTTTATATGCGCCATTGTACTCAGCTACTTCCTCTCCCATTAATAAGACCCTTTCGTCTCTTCTCATCTCCTCGCTCATGGCTTCCCTGATGGCTTCTCTTAAGGCAATTGATCGCATGAATAACTATTTAATTTGAGTTGCAAAAATAGAGATTTATATAGGAAAAAAGTAATTATCCTCATAAAAAAAATCCCCTCCGCCTGACTAATCAGGAGGAGGGGATCTAAAATCTAACCCACCCTAAAAAGAATTACAATATATTATATGCAAAACTTACATAGTATAGTCCTCCAATTTTTGGACTACCAAATGAAGTATTGTAATATTTGTTCATAATATTAGTACCACCAACCTTAATTAAAGACTTGTATTTAGGCACTCTATAAGTAAGTACCGCATCTAAAGTATTTACAGAAGGAATTTGACCAGTTACGAATGTGCCTTCGTAAACCATCTCATCTTGGTAATGTAAGTTTGCACTGAAGCCTAATCTATTCTTTAACAATAATCCAGGATGGCTAAAACCAAAGTTAGCTCTCCATGTTGGTGTATTGAAATAAGAAATAAAGCCAGCAGGTAATGCACCAATTTCGTCTGTATATAAACTTGCAGTAAATACAAAACGATTAGGTAATAAATAATCTAATGAAGCACCCCAACCTTTAGTAGAAACATTTGCAGTTGAGTTAGTAGAAATACTATAAGCAACACGCTTGTTAGCATCTAATACATCCGCTACACTAGGAGCAGCATTATTTCTAGATTGTAAAACTGTTACACCACTTATGAAATTCTCATAGTGACCAGTGTATACATAGAAATCGATCATTATTTTTTTAGCAATTAAAGTTTTATAACCAACTTCAAATGAATTCATTGATTCTGGCTTAAACTCACCAAATACTTGTTGCTTTAACAAAGATGGATTCGGAGCACCTACAGCAGCAGAAGCACCAAATGCAGTTACACTAGCTAAAGTATAAGCAGGATTCGTATTGAAATTATAATAATCTCTTAATTGAGGTAAACCACCCATCAAACGAGTACCACCACCTACTAACAAGTTAATCCATTGGTTTTGTGTAGAAGGGAAACGGTAAGCACTTTGATAAGAAACACGTATATTATTATCTTCAGCAACTTTTATCACTGCAGAAACTCTTGGGGTAAATTTACCTTTGAAGTTTGAGTTTTTATCGTAACGACCAGAGAATGATAATTTCAAGATATCACCAAAGAATTTCTTAGAAATTTGAGAGTATGCTCCCATTTCATTAATGTTAATTCTACCTGCTGTATCAGCAAATAAAGTTCCTTGAGAATTTAATGAATATGTTTTTGAACTTGCTCCTACTAACCAATCAATATCATATTTATTTAAATCTAACATTTCTGTTAAATTCAAACTACCTTCTGCAACACTTAATGTTGATTTATCTAAGAACTTTCCACCACCTTTAGAAATAGGTGTACCTGCAATTGTTTGGAACATTGAATTGTTACCAATATTTCCTGTAGGTCTTCCAGCATCAGCTATTAAACGAGCAGCATTGTTTGCAGCAAGGAAATCCAAGCCAGCATCTCTATATTGTGTATAGGCACCAGTATATTGTTGATACCATGTAGCACTTGGCTTCCATGATTCATTAAATAAACGAGTTGTAATAGTTGAGTTATAAGAATTACCCGCATCTTCTAGTGTTTGATAAGCTCTTACAGTCCAGTTTTTAGATTTTACTTCAAACTTAAATTGACTCATGCGTAAATCATGTAAAGAATAACGATCACTACCAGAATAAACAGTATTACCGCTTCCAGTGTAGGCACTAAATGAAGCTTCCGTTTTATCGTTTACTTTATAGTGAATAGATCCTGTAATTTTTGTGTTCTTAGCAGTAGGATCAATAATGTCAATTTCATTGTATCCAGTTCTACTAACATTCATGTCTTTATACCATCCTTTAGCATCTCCAAATAAGAAAGGCGCATAAGGCACTAAACCAGCAGTTGCCGGACTAGCAGCTAAAAAACCTGAGTACTTAGCCAATGTATTATAAACAGCAGAAGCACCTTGTAAATTAGCTAACACTGTGCTTGCACCAGCACCATAAGCACCAGTTAATTGAGCTAAAATACCTGCTTTAACAGGAGCAATTAAACCTGAATTAATATTCAAAGTTGTTTCATCACCATATACGTTAATACCGTCGTAGTTAGGATCTGTAAAACGTGTACCAGCAATAGCTGAACCGTTACCATTTCCTGAATTTCTTAAGTAGTTGCCAACATTATTGGGTAACCAATCTTGAGCTTCTGTATATTGAGCACTCACTTTGTAAGCAAAGCGATCGCCAATTTTGCTAGCCCATCTTACTGTATAATCCATAAAAGGAGCTTGAGGACGCTCATAACCATCTACGTGGTTAACCCCTTGTTTAACTTGAAAACTTAAACCTTGGTATTTGAAAGGATTTTTACTGTTGATTAAAACAGTTCCATTCATACCACCAGCGCCATATAATGCAGAAGAAGCACCTGGTAATAATTCAATATTATCAACGTCTAATTCTGTCAATCCTACGATACTAGCCACAGAGAAATTTAAACCAGGCGCCTGGTTGTCCATTCCATCAATTAATTGATTCACACGTGTGTTACCACTTCCGTTAAAACCTCTTGTACTAATACTTCTAAATAGTATACTTGCAGCAACTACGTCTACTCCTTTTAAAGTTCCAAGGATGTCGTAATATCCAGAAGCGGGTGCACTTTTGATAGCAGCACTCGTAATTCTTTCAATAGTCACAGGTGATTCAAGAATTTTTTCTGGAACTCTTGATGCAGAAACAACCACATCAGAACCTAACACGAAAGCTGGTGTTAGACTTACGCTAAGACTTCCAGTATTCCCATTGACAACCACCTCTTTAGTAGCAAAACCTACTGAAGAAAAAACTAAAGTATAAGGTGCTTTTTGAGACACACTTAATTTAAAAGCTCCTTTGTCATCAGTAAAAGTTCCAGAATTATTCCCCTTTAAGGTTACTGAAACTGCTGCTACTGTTTCTGACGTACTTGAATTTTTTACAGTACCTGAAACACTACTTGCATTTTGAGCATTTGCCGAAAATACTATTAAAGTAGATAGGCAAAGGATCGCAAAATGGCTTAAACATTTTTTCATAGATTATTGTTTTTATTTGAATCGTAGTACAAATTAACATTTTGTAAGCATTTAGAAAAAATTTATCATTTGTATCTTTAAAAAATTAATTTTGTAGCATGAATATGAAGCCCTTCCCCCATCAAGTGAATGAGTACCACGGCAAGGTGAGAGACGTTTATTACATTGATAATCAATTACTTGTAATGATTGCAAGTGACAGAATTTCCGCTTTTGACGTCATTTTGCCCAATCCTATCCCATTTAAGGGTCAGGTCTTAAATCAGATTGCCGCCTATATGTTGGGAGCTACTAGGGATATTTGCCCCAATTGGCTGCTTGACACCCCTGCTCCTCATGTGGCCATTGGGAAAAAATGCGACCCTTTTAAAATTGAAATGGTGGTGAGAGGTAACCTAGTGGGTCATGCTTGGAGGACCTATCAAAGCGGCGGTAGAATTTTATGTGGTGTAAACTTACCCGAAGGGATGGCTGAAAATGATTTTTTCCCTACCCCCATTATTACCCCTTCGACTAAAGCAAGCGAGGGACATGATGAAGATATTGCTAAAGAAGAAATTATTAAAACGGGTTTAGCTACTGCCCAAGATTGGGCCATTTTGGAAAAATATGCATTAGCCTTATTTCAAAGAGGAAAAGAAATTGCTGCCAAACAAGGATTGATTTTAGTGGATACAAAATATGAATTTGGAAAAATTGGAGATACCATTTATTTAATGGACGAAATACATACCCCCGATTCTTCTCGATATTTTTATGCTGAAGGATTTGAACAAAGACAAACCAACAAAGAAAAACAAAAACAATTAAGCAAAGAATTTGTACGTGAGTGGTTGATTGAAAATAATTTTATGGGCAAAGAAGGTCAAACTGTTCCTGTCATGTCAACTGAATGGATTGATACAATTTCTAAAAGATATATTGAATTGTATGAGCAAGTGATTGGCGAAAAATTTGTTCCGCAAAAATTATCAGTCGAAGAAACCTATCAAGCGGTTTGCAATGCGCTAGAGAAATTGAGTTAAATGAGACGGATTTAAATATCTATTCCTAACCTGGGTCTCAAACGTTGTTTGCTTTTATTAAAAATTTGCTGTCCTTTGTCTATTCCTTTACGAAGTTCAATTTGTTTTTCAATTGGCAAATGTACAATATCTGTACAGGCTTGTGTGCAGCATCCAGCATAGGTTTCGGCACAACTTGGACATTGTATAAATAATAAATGGCAGCCATCGTTTTTGCAATTTGTATGCGTATCGCATGGCGAACCACATTGATGACATTTTGAAATAATATCTTCTGTAATCTTCTCTCCTAGCCTTTCATCAAACACAAAATTCTTTCCTTTAAATTGACTTTCTAAAGCAGCTTCTTTAATTTGATTGGCATAATTTATAATACCGCCTTCTAAATGGAAAACATTTTTAAAGCCATGGTGTAACATATAGGCACTTGCTTTCTCACATCTAATACCTCCAGTGCAATACATAATAATATTTTTATCCTTTTGTTCTTTCATCATATCTGCAGCCATTGGTAATTGTTCTCTAAAAGTATCTGAAGGAATTTCTATCGCATTGGTAAAATGCCCCACTTCATACTCGTAATGATTACGCATGTCTATCACAATGGTTTCTGGTGAACTTAACAACGCATTCATTTGAACTGCATTTACATACTTCCCTTTATTTTCCATACTAAATGAGGCATCTTCAATGCCATCTGCCACAATTTTATTACGCGTTTTAATGCGTAGGACCCAAAAACTTTTTCCGTTATCATTCACTGCAATATTTAGTCTCACCCCATCCAGGCCAGGAATAGAATATAAGTAGGCTTTGTAATTTTCAAATAAATGAGTAGGAACACTTATCTGCGCATTGATTCCTTCAGTGGCGACATAAATTCTTCCGAATACTTGTAATTCATTGAATCCTTTATAAAGATCATCTCTAAAAAGCGTAGGGTCTTGAATATTGAAATACCGATAAAAACTGATGGTTGTACGAGGAAAATTTTCCTGGTATAGTTTGTCTTTCAACTCCTTGTTGGAGATTCGATTGTGCAGCACTGACATAAATTAAATTTTTATCCCAATTACAGGTTGGGGAAATTCAATACAAAGATAAAAAGAAACTTTTATTATAAGTAAAAAGAAGAGCTGACAAAAATCAGTTCGTTTTTCTTGCAAAGCTTCCAGTCAAAGACGCCAAACCTCCCACTATAGCGCCAATAATACTAGTAACAATAATCAATGTAATATAAGAGCCTTTAAGCGGCAAAATAGTAGCTACTTTAGTGGATAAAATATGATGATTGCTTTGGTCAATAATCATAGATAAGCAAGCCCATAATAAACCGATTGCCAATGCGCCAGAAAAAAAACTTGTTAAAGGTTTTTGAGGAATGGCAATAGCTACTATTACATTAGTTATTACAAAACTCCACCAAGGCAAAATACTGTAAATACCAATGGCGTAGGCTAATAATGCAGCTACTAAAATGGTAGTAATGAATTTTATGTTTATCGTTATTTTATTTTTCATAAATAATAGTTGAGAAGTAATAATTAAGGGTTAGGCAGTTTTAAATTGAATATGCCATTTGGTTCTTTCGTGTTGTATTAATTTTTCTTTCGCTAAAAACAACAAACGATAATACTTACCTGCGGCCCAATAATCTACAAACGTGTCATAATAAGGACTGCCTGGATTTCCGCTCTGCCCTCCTGGATATAAACCATAGGCTTCAATTTCATCTGTTAAATGCACCACCATTCTCCAACTTGGACCATGATTTTCTGTGGTTGCATTAATGATATTCACCCCTCCACCAATAGGTAAATTCAACCTACTTAATGCAGGCATTTTAGTAAGATGTAAAACTTTAGTTGCTTTAAATAAAGACCATTCTAACTTATTTTCTTTTTCTAAAGCCAATAATTTTTGAGTGGCATTTTCTATACCTAAGGTTACTTGATCTTGTAAGGTTTCAACTTTATCCTTTGTATTAATATCATCAGCTACAGACCAATTAGAATCTCTTAACATTTGGTCTAACAAAACAAAAGCATCAGGCTTTGTGAGCGGAATGGATGAGCCTGCTAATTCATCTCCCCAAACTGCTTGCTCCACGCTATCCCAAACTATTTTAAATACAGTAATGCCTTTTGAATTTACACTATTAAATAAATCCCAATTTGTCATCTCCGTTACCATTCGTTTTGCATCTTCACTCAATTTTTCAACTTGCAGATATTTCATCAATGCTGGCCTTGCAGTTGCTGCAAAAACATTGTAATTATTTGTTTGTAAAGCTTGCATGTCTTCTGGTGTAATATTAGACATGCCTATTAAATGTTTATTTACACTTATACCACGATACAATGGAAAAGAACTTGCAGTACCTAAATAATAGGGATAAGTCTCGTCTGTAGATTTTTGATTCGCACTACTTACAAAACCTCTTTCTGGATTTTTGATGGTTGGATTCTCCTCATTGGGAATAATACCTTGCCAAGCATAAGTAGAATCGTCCCCAGGCATAATAAAATCTCCTTGACGTTCCCATCTTGCTACAAAAGCACCTTGTTGTTTAATGGCAATATCACCAGACTTTGTTGCTAATACAAAATTCTGTCCAGGACAGGTCCATAATGAAATGGCCTTTATATAATCATCATAATTTTTAGCACGATTTAATCTATAAAAAGTTTCTACCCCTGTTGAAGAAGTATGAGCTGTCCACTGAATAGCAAGGTTACGTCCTTTTGATTGTGGATTTTGATAATGTGCGTCATACATAGCAGGACCCCAATGTGTCATAGGTATTTCTTCCACTACATCAGCGCTATCTTTTACTTTAATAACTTCTGTTCTTTTTGTAACTGCATTCCAAGTTCCATTAAACCAATATTCACTTTCGGTAGTATCCTTAAATTTAATTTCATAAAAATCTAAAACATCACGACCTGCATTTGTTACGCCCCATGCCAAACTATCATTAAATCCAATAATAACTGCGGGAGATCCCGGGAAGCTCGCACCATAAGTACTATGAGTGGGCGTTGTAATTTGAACTTCGTACCATAAAGATGGCATGTTTAATCCTAAATGTGGATCGCTGCATAAAATAGGTCTACCCGATTTTGTTTTACTTCCAGAAACAGCCCAGTTATTACTCCCGTTATTTTCATTGGGTGCTTCAGGTGTTTCTACATTAGTATAGGCAACTGCAGTTGTTTGATGCAAATAGGCAGAATCTGCAATAGCAGGCTTAATAGGAATTATAGATGGCTTTTGATACACGGTACCCTTTGGTATAATGGGATCTAGTGAATCCTGATGATTAGTGTATAATTTATCAAATAATTCATAGCCAAGATAATCGCGTGTATTGGTTAACTGTAAATCAGCAGCGGCAGACCTCCCCGTTAAATCATAAGACATGAACATTAAAAACAAATAGGTTTTAGCGGGCGTCCATTTTTCTGGCGCGTAATTCATTAACTTGAATTCAAAAGGCATGTCTGCTGGATCTAATTGCTTTATATAAGCATTCACACCAGCGGTATAAGCATCCACCGTAGATTTCATCTCTGGATTATTGGCATTAATAGCAGCTTCTGTTTGTTCAGCGCCATATACCATTCCTAATCTTCTAAAAAAACGATCTATAGATAATTTATCTGCTCCTGCTATTTCACTTAATCTACCAGAAGCTACTCTTGTTTGAAAATCCATTTGCCATAATCTAAATTTGGCATGCAAATATCCTTGAACGAAATAGGCGTCTTCGTCGTGGTCGGCATAAATATGTGGCACTAATCGATCATCCAAGTAAACATCTACATTACCTTTTAGTTCATTGGTCACGATGCTGGCATCAAAATTAGTATTTACCTTTTCGGCGTTTTTCCAAAAGCCATGTTGAGGCGATAAAAAATAACCCAGTTTTGGTGACTTTGTGGGGCCAATAGAGAGTTGAGTATTCAGTACGGTCACTAAAGATAAAGTAACTATAGCCGATGTTAAAAATGGCAGTAAACGCATAACAAATATTTAGACAACTAAATTAAGAATTTATTTGGCAACTTGTTGCTTAAATGACTGAAGTTGGTCATCTAATTTTAAATAAGGATATAAGGCCAAAAGACGTTCAGTTTTAGCGATACAGTTTTGTAAAAATTCTTGGTGTTGAATCGATCCTGCAAAAAAGGGTTTGTGCTGCATTGCTATTTGCAATTCGGCCACTTGTTTCATTATTTGCTGCGTTTCCTCGTTAAAATAAGTTTCCACTAACTTCTCCCATACATAATTAGAGGCGGCGTAATTAGGATGTACTAAGTCTTCTGCATAGAAGCGATAGTCTCTTAAATCATCCATTACATATTCATAAGAAGGGAAATAGGCCGTCTTATCAGAGCATTCTATAACATCATGTACCGCTTGTATTAAAACAGCTTTACTTCGATTATTCTCAATAAGCCCTTCTCTTAAGTGACGCACTGGGCTAATGGTAAAAATAATATTAAGGTGGGGATTAAATTGTTGCAGCTGTTGAATGGTATTTTTTAATAAAACAACTAGGTCATCAGGTTTCATTAATTTTCTATCAAACCAAGTAGCAGGTGCTTTATGATTATTAGCCACCACCTGACCTTCTGTGTGTGTCGATTGATTATTTAATTGATACACCCATGCAGAGCCAAGTGTGATAACAATATGATCGGCCACTTTTAAAAATGCGTGACCCTTTTTGATGGAATCATTTATTTTTTCTACCGCTTCTGCCGCAGTGATTCCCGAATAGCGACTGTGATGATGCCAACTATTCCATACTTCATTTAATTTAAATAAATCGCTTTCCACATACTGCTTATTAACCATACAATCCGATAAAGATTGCGTAACGCTTATAGGATTAAATAAAATGCCGTGTGGATTTTCAAAAACTTTAAATAAGTGTGTCGTTAATTTTGCTCCAATGTTTTCAGAGAAGCAGGAACCAATTAAGAATATGGCATCACGATACCCCATTGGGTTTTCGGAGCGTTTAGCAGGAAGCGTTAATTTAAATTTCAATGGACTCATATAACACTTTGCTTAATTTTTATACTTTACTTATTTAGAAGAAAACATTCTTTGTTTCATTGCTTCATATAAAATAATACCAGCAGCCACTGAAACATTAAAAGAATCAAAATTTGTTGCCATGGGTATTTTAAAGAAATAATCTGCCGCTTTGGCTAAGTATGGCTGCACGCCTCTTCCTTCATCTCCCATAATAATACAAGAAGGAATGGTTAAATCTAATTCGTGAATATTTTTATCGGCGCGCATTTCACTGGTAAAAACCTGTATACCATTCAGGTGCAACAAATCAACTGCCTTTAATAAACTATTCACTCTCACTATATGTATATGCTCTAAAGCGCCTGCACTACTTTTAAAAGCCTCTTCATTTAAGGCTCCCACTCCTTTGTCTGGAATAATTAATGCCTGTGCCCCACAGCAATGTATACTTCTTCCAATGGCACCAATATTTCTAACATCTGTTACACCATCTAACATTAAAAATAAGGGTGTCTCCCCTTTTGCTACTAGAAAATCTATTACTTCTTGCAATTCCAAATACTTAACCTTCGAAATATAGGCCAATACACCTTGATGATTGGCCTTACTCATTCCATTTAACTTTTCAATGGGAACAAGTTGAATGGGAATATTTTTATCTCTCGCTGCATTTTTTATTTCACTTAACCCTTCTCCTTGTGCGTTTTTTTGAATTAAAATCTTCTCAATATTGGTACCTGATTCAAAAGCTTCCAACAATGGCTGACGACCAATAATAAATTTACGTTCGGTGGCGGGTGCCCGATCCGAACTAAACCTAGGCCTTGGTTTATAAGGCCTGTCTGATCTTGATTGTCTTTCTTCCATAGGTTTCAAAGTTAGGCGATTTAGCCATACCCTTATTCAATATGCCGCTAAATAAAAATCCCTTCCCGAAATTCGGAAAGGGATGCTGTTATTTCAAACAATTTATTTTAAACCAAAAGCTTTTTTCACTTTGGCTACATAATCTAATTTCTCCCAAGTAAACAATTCAACTTTCATTGTTTTTGATTTACCATCTGGAGTGGTGAATGTTTTAGTAACTACTTCATTCTTACGACCCATATGTCCGTAGGCAGCAGTCTCACTATACATTGGAGTTCTTAACTTTAATCTTTGCTCGATAAAGTAAGGACGCATATCAAAAACACTTTCTACTAATTTACCAATTTGACCATCCGTTAATTTTACTTTTGCAGTACCGTAAGTGTTTACGTTAATAGAAGTTGGTTTAGCAACTCCAATCGCGTAAGAGACTTGCACTAATACTTCAGAAGCTACACCAGCAGCTACTAAGTTCTTAGCTATATGACGTGTTGCATAAGCAGCAGAACGGTCAACCTTACTAGGATCTTTACCAGAGAAGGCTCCACCACCGTGTGCACCTTTACCACCGTAAGTATCTACGATAATTTTACGGCCTGTTAAACCAGTGTCGCCATGTGGACCACCAATTACAAACTTACCTGTTGGGTTAATATGGTACTTAATGTCGTTGTTAAACAACTTAGCGTATTTCTTATATTTTGCTTTTACTCTTGGAATTAAGATTTCAACGATATCTTTTTTGATTTTCGCTAACATCTTTGCTTCTGCATCAAAATCATCGTGTTGCGTTGAAACTACAATCGCGTCAATTCTCACTGGCTCGTTTTTGTCGTTGTACTCTAATGTTACTTGAGATTTTGCATCTGGACGTAAATATTTGATAGCCTTGTTCTCTCTTCTTAATGCAGCTAATTCAATTAGAATTTTGTGCGCTAAATCTAAAGCCAATGGCATGTAGTCGTCTGTTTCATTGGTTGCATAACCAAACATCATCCCTTGGTCACCTGCACCTTGCTCTTCTTTTTTCTTTCTATCCACCCCTTGGTTGATATCTGCAGATTGTTCATGTATAGCAGATAAAATTCCACAGCTATCCGCCTCGAACATATATTCACTCTTCGTGTAACCGATTTTCTTGATCACATTACGTGCAATAGTTTGTACATCTAAATAAGCTTTAGATTTTACTTCACCAGCTAATACTACTTGACCAGTAGTTACTAAAGTTTCACAAGCCACTTTTGATTGTGGGTCAAATGCTAAAAAGTTATCAATTAAGGCGTCAGAAATCTGATCGGCTAATTTGTCTGGATGTCCTTCGGAAACGCTTTCTGAAGTAAATAAATATGGCATAGATTAGTATTTAAGGTGCAAATATATTAATAAAAACAATTTGAATCAAATGAAAGATATAACTATAGATTTGAATAATAGATATGTAGCCTCATTCTAAATTTAGAACGACTTCCACCCCCTAAAACAACACGTCCAATAGCCGCTTGGTTGCCCAATGAAGTGGTTAAATAGTCAGTAGTTGCAGCCTGTTTATTATAAGGATAAGGCGGAACAAGTAAAATGGAGTCATTTACTGGAGCGATGATTCTAAAGTCAAATAAAGAGTCTGTTCTGGAAATTACCCCTTGAACATACCTACTAACATTAAAATTATAAGTAGCTACATTATCATAGCCATTAATGGACCTGTATTGTAACTTACCTCCAAACTGGTTAAAGGAGGTTGCATTAGTCGTTCCTGTAAAATCATTGGGTACATTACGAATCAACTTAGTGGATGTATCATAAGTTCCTAAAAACAAATACCTAGGGGGCAATAATTGAGATTCAAGACTATTGACACCAGGTGTTGCTGGAACTTGCTCCGCAATTAATTCAGCTCTATGAATTATTTTATTAGCAAAATTTTTCAAGCCTGGTATTTTTATCTTCACCATTGTGCCTGGACTAGTTTGAACATATACCAAGGAATCATTCGCTACTTTATTAATATGATTAGCGCTTTCAGAACCTGCCCTATTTCTTTTAATAAAATTTATATCTACATTATTGTACATACTAAACTTAAAATTAACAACCGTAGTATCTCTAGTTCGAGCTACATCAAAAGCTGTTGTATTAATATTGTAATAAAGTGCAAGTTTAGTATTGGTATCTAATAAATTAATTTTTAGTAGTACATTTTTATTCGTCGACGCATCAGTACTTAATGCAAAACCAGGAAAATAGGCTTGCAAAGTTGTATCACTTCTATAAGCATTGTTAGAATCAAAATCTCTTAAAAATTGAGTGGCTAATGCTTTGGTTAAACGAATTCTGATAGTATTTGTAGAGGCTTCAAAACGAGTAATAAGTGAGTCTCCTACTTTTGCAAAATCTACCATCGTTTCCCCTAAATTTTGATCTGTTTTAATATCAAAGAGTTCGGGAAAATTAGTAGGATATACTCTTAACGGATCCAATGGAGTTGAAGCACTAATTCTTTTCAGTTGTACTTTAACAGGTTTTGAAGTATCGCCATAATACCCTTTATATGCTAATATCAAAATAGCAGAATCAACCACTAAACTGTCTTTACTACCTGGAATAAAAAATGGGAAAAAACTAGGCTTCACTTGAAAGTACATGGAAGCTGTGGTACTTCCAAAAGCTGGATCATTAGTTATTGTACCAAGGATATGATCGTCAGAAGCATAGATCCTTAATGAATCTGGCCTATCAACTGTTTCAGTTATAACATCTAGTATCGTGTCTCTTGTATCATAAGCATCAATCGAAGGCAATAAACCTAAGCCCAATTCAGAACTAGCAATTCTTGTACAAGCCGAAAAAACTAAAGTTGAAAAAAGAAATATAAAAAATGTCCTTACTGTGTTATTTGATGCCATGAATTAAATTTGTCTTTACTTAGATGCAAGTTCGTTGTATAAATCTAAATACTCTGTTAAATCGGAGTCCCAACCATTAAATGGAATTACTTTTTTTCCTTTGACAGCTGTAAATTCTGATACTAATTTCTTATCAATTACATCTGAACCAAAAGTAATCGCATCAGCATATGTAGCACCACCTCTAAATAAAGCCGCATTATTTAAATCCTTAAAGGGTTCTAAATCTTTGTCTTTAATATTTGTATTTATAATTGCCTTTGTTAACAAATCTTTATTGAATTTTTCTTCAAAAGTGTTTTGTCCAATAGTGAAAACAACTTTTGCATTCGAGAATACAGGCTCCTTTTTATAAGCGTGTTTAATATAAGCTGGAATTAAACCAGTCATCCAACCACTGCAATGAATAATATCTGGAGGCCATCCAAATTTCTTGACAGTTTCCAAGGCCCCTCTACAGAAGAAAATAGTTCTCAAGGCATTGTCGTCAAACCACTTCTCATTTTCATCATGAAAAATATGCTTGCGCTTAAAAAAGTCTTCGTTTTCTAGAAAATAGACCTGTAAACGAGCATTGGGCAAAGAAGCCACTTTTATTTGTAATGGGTAATCATCCCCCTCTAATTGAACATTGATTCCAGAAAGCCTTACCACCTCATGTAAACGATGTCTCCTTTCGTTAATTACGCCAAAACGAGGCATAATACAACGAACTTCTAATCCACTATCGTTGCTTTTTATGGCGAGCTTATTAATTACCTCAGCAAATTCGGTCAGCTCTAAATAGGGCGACATTTCTGTGGCAATATATAAGATTCGTTTTTTTTCAGACATTCCTTTTGGGTTTAACTCAATTCTAAGTTTGAGTGTGCAAAGGTACATAATTGTAAGGACTTTAAGAAACAGTAAAAAAGAGTAATAAATACGATCTCACCTCCTCAATTATAGACAATTGGTTGTAAATTGCAGAGGATTGCTAAATAGCATACTAAGATGAGTAAATTTTTAAAAATAGCCTTTTTCTTTTTCATAGGCATTTTGTTGATTTGGTGGAGTTTACACCAAATACCCCCTCAAGAATGGGACAAATTTACCATTGCCCTTAGTAAGTCAAAATTTTGGTTCATTTTCCCAGTGGGTATTATTTTAGGCCTATCTCATTTAATGCGTGCTTTAAGGTGGCGTTTGATTATGGAGCCGCTAGGTTATAAGCCCTCTATCGCTAATACCTTCTTAGCAGTTTTAATAGGCTATTTAGCCAATTTGGCTGTCCCTCGATTGGGGGAAGTGCTAAAATGCACCCTGCTTTCAAAATATGAGAAAGTGCCTGCGGAAAAAATTGTAGGAACCATTGTAGCAGAAAGAGCTTTTGATGTGCTTAGTTTAGGAGTGGTATTTTTATTAGCCCTAACGCTTCAATTTAGTGTAGTAGAAGCTGGTTGGAATCAATTCAAATCTTATACAACGCCTATAGATAATTCAGCCCAAGGTATACATCCTATTTATATTATTATGGGAATAGTAGTAGCCATACTTCTTATTGTATTTTTTCTATTTAAATCAAAAATGCAAAATGCAATTGCTACTTTCAAAAAAATTGTATGGGGGGTTTGGGAAGGCATAACGAGTGCTACTAAATTAAAAAAACATAATTTATTTTTCTTTTATTCATTTGCCATTTGGTTTTTGTATTTACTTGCCACTTATGTTGGCTTATACGCAACAGCAGGTACAGAAAGTTCTTTTCAAACAGCAATAAGTTGTTTAGCTTTTGCAAGTATTGGAATGATTATCACTCCAGGTGGCATTGGCGCTTATGCCTACTTTATGGCAAAAGTGCTAGAATTAAATGGAGTTGATTATACCCTTGGTTTAGCCAATGGTACCTTACAATGGTTTTGTCAATTTATAATCATTTTAGTGTTAGGAGGTCTAAGTTTAATCATACTTCCCATTATCAATAAACAAAAAAAGTAAGATGAGAACGGGCGATGCCATCGAGAAAAAAATAATGACAGTAACACAAGCGCAGTCAATGATTGCCGCTTTAAAAGTGAATGGTAAAAAGATTGCCTTTACCAATGGATGCTTTGATATTATACATCCAGGACATTTATTTTCATTAGCGCAAGCGGCGAATGAAGCAGATTTTTTAATCGTAGGTTTAAATAGTGATGCCAGTGTTAGAAAATTAAAAGGCCCCACTAGACCTATCAATACTACACAAAGTAGAGCCATCGTTTTAGCCAATTTAATTGTAGTAGATGCTGTGGTAATTTTTGAAGAAGAAACACCTTTAGAATTAATAAGCACTTTATTGCCAGATGTAATTGTTAAAGGAGGGGATTATACCATTGATCAAATAGTAGGTAGTAAAGAAGTAATTGCCAACGGGGGAAAAGTCGTTATAAACCCAATGGTAGAAGGCTTTTCTACAACAAGTCTTATAGATAAAATTAAAGAGTAACTAGGAATAGCAATATAACTGCATTTATAAAATAGATAAATATGGAATTTTTACAACAGCTTCAATTACAAAAGAAAAATGAAGGTAGTTCTACAGGTACACAATGGCAAGCAAGCAAAGGACAAGTAATTGTTTCTTCATCGCCCGTTGATAATAAAGAAATTGGAACAGTCATAAGTACAGATAAAGAAGCTTATGAAAAAATAATTACTGTTGCACAAACTGCATTTGTAGCATGGAGAAATTGGCCCGCCCCTAAGAGAGGAGAAATTGTTAGACAAATGGGAGATGCTTTGAGAAAAGACAAACATGCATTGGGTCAATTGGTAAGTTATGAAATGGGAAAAAGTTTGCAAGAAGGATTAGGAGAAGTACAAGAAATGATTGATATCTGTGATTTTGCCGTAGGACTTTCAAGACAATTATATGGATTAACCATGCATAGCGAAAGACCATCACATAGAATGTATGAACAATGGCATCCATTAGGAATAGTAGGTATTATTTCTGCCTTTAATTTTCCAGTAGCTGTATGGAGTTGGAATGCAGCACTTGCATGGGTATGTGGAAATGTTACCGTTTGGAAACCAAGTGAAAAAACTCCTTTATGTGGAAATGCTATTCAAAATATAATTGCAAAAGTTTTCAAAGAGAATAATGTTCCTGAGGGTGTAAATAATTTAATTCAAGGAGGTCGTGAAGTGGGTGAATGGATGACGAAGGATACAAGAATTCCATTGGTATCTGCAACAGGTTCTACCAGAATGGGAAAACAATTAAATGCTGCAGTGGCAGAAAGATTAGGAAAAACTATTTTAGAATTAGGAGGCAATAATGCCATCATCATTTCAGAACACGCCGATTTAGACATGTCTTTAATTGGAGCTGTGTTTGGAGCTGTGGGAACCGCAGGTCAAAGATGTACCAGCACCCGACGTCTAATTATACACGAAAAAGTTTATGAAAGTTTTGTAGCGAAATTAACCAAAGCTTATCAGCAAATAAAAATTGGTGATCCATTAGATACCAAAAATCACATGGGGCCTTTGATTGATAAAGATGCAGTAAAAATGTATTTAGATTCTATTGAAGCCTGTAAAAAAGAAGGTGGTAAATTTTTAGTAGAAGGTGGTGTACTAGCAGGTGCTGGATATGAGAGTGGCTGTTATGTAAAACCTTGTATTGCAGAAGCACTCCCCCATTATGCCATTGTGCAACATGAAACTTTTGCCCCTATTTTATATGTTATGAAATATAAAACCTTAGAAGAAGCCATTGCCATTCAAAACGGCGTTCCTCAAGGTTTATCATCGGCCATCATGACTTTAAATATGAGAGAATCTGAATTATTTTTATCTCAACAAGGAAGCGATTGTGGAATAGCCAATGTAAATATTGGTACAAGTGGTGCAGAAATTGGTGGCGCTTTTGGAGGTGAAAAAGAAACAGGTGGAGGAAGAGAAAGCGGCAGCGATGCTTGGAAAGCCTATATGCGTAGACAAACCAATACCATTAACTGGAGTACTCATCTTCCTTTAGCACAAGGCATTCAATTTGATTTATAATTTAGTCCGATTGTTCAACAATATGATTCGAAATACTTCATTGAGGTTATTATTTCTATCTTTAATTTTCATTGGCCAATTTATTTTTGCGCAAAACAATTTGTATGCACAAAAAAATCAAAATTGGCATTGGAAGGATTTCGCACAAGACACTATACATGGTATAAGCTTACACAAAGCATATCAAAAAATAAGTACGCTCCATACCAAGGCCACGCCAATTGTAGTAGCTGTATTGGATGGCGGCATTGACACCAATCATATTAGTTTACAAAAAGTGCTATGGCACAATCTAGCTGAAATTCCTAATAACAATATAGATGACGATCATAACGGTTATGTTGACGACTATTATGGTTGGAATTTTTTAGGAGGACGTGATGGACAAAATATTGATAAGGCAGCCGCAGAAAAATCTAGAATCTATCATCAATATAAAAACAAATACGAAAATAAAAATATTGACACCCTTACCTTAAGCGTGGTAGAAAAAAAACAATATTTAATGTGGAAAAGAACCGCTGCAGAAATTGAAACTTCTCCAGAAGATGCAGCCAACTTACAATATATTAAAATGGCTACCAATGCCCTTAAAAAAATTGCCATTAGTATCCTTAAGGAAATGGGAGATTCTAGTTTTACCGTTACACAATTAGAAAACTACGAGCCCTTAGGACGCAATACGCTAGATTCCAAAAATGCCTATTTAAGAACAGTTCGTATTTTAGGTATCGAAAGAGAAATGAGCTACCTAGATGTTATAAAAGATTTAAA
Organism: uncultured Bacteroidota bacterium; assembly: GCA_903854725.1. Classification (GTDB taxonomy): domain Bacteria; phylum Bacteroidota; class Bacteroidia; order Chitinophagales; family Chitinophagaceae; genus Sediminibacterium. The sequence goes on along the minus strand of CAINWZ010000094.1, from coordinate 3,793 downwards.
TGAATACATTGAAGGAAAGGAAATAGCAGCCAATGCAAAAGAACAAGCACCTTCTGCCATTAGAGAATCAATAATCAAAGACAATTACTTTGATTTTGCAGATAGTCATTATGGTAATAAAGATGTTACAGGCCCCAATGCAAGACATGGCACACATGTGGCAGGTTTAGTGGCAAGTATCCCAGATAGTAATTGGCAAATAAATAATTTATACCCTCCTATTCAAATAATGAGCGTAAGAGTAGTGCCAGATGGAGATGAATATGATAAAGATATTGCATTAGGAATTAGATACGCCGTTGATAATGGTGCTAAAATTATTAATATGAGTTTTGGGAAATCCTATTCTCCAGAACAAATATGGGTTGATAGCGCTATAAGATATGCAGCTTCAAAAGATGTATTAATTATTCATTCTGCGGGCAATGAATTCTATGACTTAGACCAAAAAGAAGTGTTCCCTACACCCTATTCAAGTTCCCTTCATAATAAAGTGGATAATGTCATTACAGTAGCTGCAAGTAGCGACCCTATTATTGGATCAAGCTTATTAACAGATTTCACGAATTATGGAGCAAAATTTGTAGATGTATTAGCACCAGGCGATAAAATCTATTCCACGGTACCCTCGGGCAATAAATATGCTTTTATAAGTGGCACCAGTATGTCAGCTCCCATTGTAAGTCATATTGCTGCAATGATTAGATCTTATTTTACACAATTAACTGCAGTAGAAGTAAAAACAATATTATTAAATAGTGTTTGGAAGCCAAACAATGCAAATGAAAAAAATGCAATCCCTAACAGAGACCTTAGTAAGTCATTATTGGAAATATGCAATACTGGTGGGATTGTAAATGCCTCTAATGCATTGGATATGGCTATAGAAGTAGCAAAAAATAGCTCGCCAAAAAATACTGCAAAATCTGCCAAGAAAAAAAAGAACAATTAATTAAGAATTTAATTCAATATTTACCGAATAAAAATACATTATGCCAAGACCAAGTGCAACTGAATACGGCCCCTATTACCAAACATATATTAATTATACAAGTGGGAAAGACTATTCCATTTTACAGCAACAATACAATGATCGTATTATTGAATCATGGAGTGCCATTCCTTTGGAAAAAATAAATTTCGCCTACGCCCCTGACAAGTGGACGATAAAACAAATGTTTCAGCATGTAATTGATACGGAAAGAATATTCGCTTATCGCGCCTTAGCCATTGCTAGAAAAGAAAAAATTTCTATTCCCGGATTTGATGAAAAAAAATATGCCGAAAATGCAACAGCTGCTCATCGCAATTGGAAAGACATGATAGCAGAATGGAAAATAGTAAGGCAATCAACTAATATGCTGTTTGCTTCTTTTACAGAAGAAGATTGGAAACAAAAAGGTATTGCAAGCGAAAACCCAATGTCCGTAAACGCTTTAGGTTTTATTATTTTTGGCCATGCCCTACATCATTTGCATATTTTAAAAGAGCGTTACTCCATTTAAATAATTTTCTACGCTCTATTCTTTGAATAACAGAGCTTGTAATTTCCACTAATCATTTTAAAGGAACATTAGGAACAAAATAAAAAACCCTCTCTCGATGACTCGGAAGAGGGTTTTTCTATAAACGAATTAGTTTACAATTACTTTGTACCGTAAATATGTATAGCTAATTGCACTTCAGAATCAACCATACCAATACCATAGTTGATTCCAAAAAGAGTTCTATCAAAAGGCATAAATGCTTCAGCAAAGAAACCTTTATCATCTGCATTTCTAATTACAGCTGTAAAAGTTACTGGCGCTTTAATTCCTTTTAAGTTTAAGTCACCTTTAACAGTGGCTCTATCTGCTTTTGTATATTCTACAGAAGTGATTGTAAAAGTAGCTTCTCCAAATTTTGCAATATCAAAGAAATCTGCAGTAGCCAAATGGCCTTGTAAACGCTCACCACCTCTGTCATCTGTTACTTTCAATCCTGCTATATCAATGACAAAACTACCACCTACTAATTTTCCACCGTCAATTTTCACTGAACCTGACTTAATAGGAAAATAACCAGTGTGATAATCGCTTTTTTTAGAACCAGTAAAATCTACTTTACTTTTTTGAGCAGTAACAGTAAAAGTAACCGCATCAGCATTTTTTTGCTTAGGCATGAAAGAGATTAGAGAAATCGACGCAGAGATTAAAGTGATCGATAAGATGATTTTTTTCATATTTGATTTTTGTTTAATTGTTTAATTGTAAAATTATTAGGTGATAAAAATACATAGAATTAGGACTTTCTCCATATTATTAGATGATTAAGTCCTTTTCAAATGATCAATTTTAACAATGTAAAGATATAAATCAATGTTTAAACAACAAAATTAATTTTTAGGTTTATTCTATGCCTATTATCTATTATCTTCGCCAAAATTTTAGATTGTATGAATCTGCATGAATACCAAGCAAAAGAATTACTAAAAAAGTATAATGTTCCTGTTCAAGAAGGTGTCGCTGTTGAAACGGTTGATGCTGCTGTTGCTGCCTATCATAAAATAGCAGCCGAAACCAACAATAAATTTGCAGTTGTAAAAGCTCAAATTCATGCGGGTGGTCGCGGAAAAGGAAATATCCAAGGTTCTGAACAAAGAGGTGTTGCTGTAGGTAAATCTGCTGCCGATATAGAAAAATTTGCTAAGAATATTTTAGGAGGCACTTTGGTAACCATCCAAACAGGCCCTGCAGGTAAATTGGTTTCTAAAATTTTAGTTGCCCAAGACGTTTATTACGAAGGCCCTCAACCTACTAAAGAATTTTATCTTTCTATATTATTGGATCGTGCAAAAGGTATGAATGTGGTTATGTATAGCACAGAAGGTGGAATGAATATTGAAGATGTAGCGCACAATACCCCAGAAAAAATATTTAAAGAATGGATTCACCCTGGTGGTGGTTTACAAGGTTTTCAAGCAAGAAAAATTGCTTTTAACTTAGGATTAAGTGGAGACGCTTTAAAAAGTTGTGTAAAGTTCGTCACTAATTTATACAACGCTTATGTTGGATTAGATTGTGGTATGTTAGAGATTAACCCACTTTTCAAAACATCAGATGACAAAATGATCGCCGTAGATTGTAAGATGAATATTGATGATAGTGCATTAATGCGCCATCCAGATTTATTAGCAATGCGTGATGTTACAGAAGAAGATGCTACCGAAGTAGAAGCTGGTGAATACAATTTAAACTTTGTGAAACTAGATGGTAACGTTGGTTGTATGGTAAACGGTGCCGGATTAGCAATGGCTACAATGGACATGATTAAATTAAGCGGCGGAGAGCCTGCTAACTTCTTAGACGTAGGTGGTGCTGCCAATGCAGCTACTGTGGAAGCTGGTTTTAGAATTATTATGAAAGACCCTAATGTAAAAGCAATTTTAATTAACATCTTTGGCGGTATCGTTCGTTGCGATCGCGTTGCGGCAGGTGTCATTGAAGCCTTTAACAAATTGGGCAATATCAATATACCTATCATTGTTCGTTTACAAGGAACGAATGCGGTAGAAGCAAAGAAATTAATAGACGAAAGTGGATTGAAAGTTCAATCTGCTATTTTATTGAGCGAAGCAGCAGCACTTGTGAAAAAGGCCGTTGCTTGATAATTCTACAGCCCAAATTCGAAGAATTTATGGGCTTTGAATTATCCTCTAATGATTTTTAAAATACCCCCGAACTCGGGGGTATTTTGTTTCTATAACTTCCTTTTTATAAAATATAAAAGGTCAATAAACTCTCTAATGATTTTT
>CAINWZ010000093.1 GCA_903854725.1 uncultured Bacteroidota bacterium | reverse complement strand
GTAAATTAATGACTTACATCAGTTTAAAATTTACATATAAGGTCAAATTTTATGGCAAGAAAATGCTTAAAAATAGAAAAGGGGAACTAGAATAGTTCCCCTAATAATGCATTGTATATTAAAATTATGTCCCTAATTTGATTGGATAGGGTGCCTAGTTCCTATGTCTAATATTTGATGCCCCTGAAGTATTAGATTCTTTAACGACAGGATTTCCTCTATAATCTATATCGCTTGCACCACTTGAACTGGCTTTAAGCATCTCTGTCACATTTGCTCTCAAATGACTCGCACCTGATGCGCGTAATATAGCACCCTTAGCCATTAAATTATACAATTTCGCTTCACTAGCACCAGATACATCCACTGAAAGATCATCTACCGTTCCTGTTAATTCAATATTGGAAGCCCCGCTTCCATCTATATTGATACTATTTGCTGTCACCTCCCCTTTATAATCTGAAGCCCCTGTAATTTGATATAATAAAACACCTGCTTTAATATCTCCATGAAAATCGGAAGCTCCCGATAATTTAATTCTCATTTTAGGAGATTCAATAGTATTTACTAAATGTACATTACTAGCACCTGAAGCAGTTAAAGCATCAATATCTTTAATACTTACATATGCTTTGGTTTTATAATTTCCCCATTTTTTCAAGCTAAACCAAGTACCATTGTCACCAAGTCTAATAATAAGCGTCCCTCCTACTACTTCCGTAACAATATGTTCCCTTATCACTTCATTGCTTGCACTTACTGCTACTTCGTTTTTATTGGACTGCGTTAAATATAAATCTATAGCACTTGAAACACTAATGGCATTGAAGCTTGGCACTTTTCTAACTTGTGCATTTTCATCATAAACAATAGCTGTTTTCTGCTGTGCATTTACCGTACAGCCAGTTAAAAGCAAAATAGCAAAAAGTATCTTTTTCATATATTGATGTGTTTATTACTTAAAACGTAAATATTAGTATAAAGTTACAGCCCTTTGTATCATTTTCCTGCCTATTTTTGTAGCGTCCTCGGGGTGCTGTAAAAAGCTGAGAAAAAACCCGTTGAACCTGAACAGGGTAATGCCTGCGAAGGGAAGGTCAACGCAACACGCGCACTTCTCATAGCTATTATTCCTGTTCCCATTATCAATTTTGAAGAAAATTAAACATTAGTCATGACTAAGTTATTGGGAACAATTGTCTCTTTTTGTATGGTAGCCAACAGTATGGCTCAACCTAAGCCTCTCTCTATTCCAAAGCAGAAAGACAGTGCTAAAATTTTTACTGACAGTATTCGAAACCTTCCCCCTTTGGAAGTAAGATCGGTAAGGGCTAGCGAAAACAGCCCATTTGCTGTAAGCAACTTAAACAAATCAAGTATTCAACAATTAAATTATGGACAGGATCTTCCCTTTGTATTACAGAACACCCCTTCAGTGGTGGTAAATTCAGATGCAGGAACAGGTGTGGGTTATACAGGCCTCAGAATTAGAGGAAGTGATGGTACAAGAATTAATGTAACCTTAAACGGCATTCCCTATAATGATGCGGAAAGCATGATTACCTATTTTGTGGACTTACCCGATTTTAGTTCCAATGTAAATAGTGTTCAAATACAAAGAGGTGTGGGTACTTCTACTAATGGATCTGGTGCATTTGGTGCCACCATTAATTTAGCAACCAATGATTATCATCCAGAAAAATATTTATCACTTCAATCTAGTGCAGGCTCATTCAATACTTTAAAAAATACCTTGCTGTTAGGTACAGGATTATTGAATAACCATTTTACCATTGATGGTCGTGTGAGTAATATTAATAGCAATGGATATATAGATCGTGCAAGTTCAAAATTGAAATCTTTTTATCTAAGTAGTACTTACTGGGGAGATAAATCTTCTTTAAGATTGAATATATTTTCTGGATGGGAGAAAACCTATCAAGCATGGTATGGTTTGCCAGAAGAATTATTAAGTACGCAAAGAACTTATAACCCAGCGGGTATGGAAAAAGCAGATGCCCCTTACAACAATCAAACAGACAACTATCAACAAACACATTATCAGTTATTTTATAATAAAACAATTAACTCAAAACTAAGTTGGAATACGGCAATATTCTTAACAAGGGGCAAAGGTTATTATGAGGAATACAAAGGAGGTGTTATACTTTCAGATTATATAACCACTAAACCCGCTACAACCCTCGATCTAGTGAGAAGAAAATGGTTAGATAATAATTTTTATGGGCAAATTGCATCCTTAGTGTACGAAGAAGGGAAAGATAAATTTACTGTAGGCGGCGCTTGGAATACCTATGATGGACTTCACTATGGAAGACTTCCCTATCTGCAATCCATGGGCATTCAACCAAATTTTAATTACTATTATAATAATGCTATAAAAAAAGATGTTAATACCTATATAAAATGGAATCATCAATTAACAAATGCTTTAAGCAGTTTTATAGACATACAATATAGAAATGTTACACATAATATTTACGGATTTGATCATAGTCCTGATTTAATCGTAAAAAGAAATTTCGATTTTCTAAACCCAAAAGCAGGTTTATTTTATAAAACAAAACAAACCAATTATTACACAAGTATCGCAATTGCCCACAAAGAACCCAATAGAGATGATTTTGAAGCAGCCACTATTCAACAACCTAAGCAGGAAATATTAACAGATATAGAAATGGGATTCAATACAAAACAAGACGATTTTGAATGGGGCGCAAATATGTACCTAATGAATTATAAAAATCAATTAGTACTTACAGGGAAGATTAATGATATCGGCGCCTACACAAGAACCAATGTACCCAAAAGTAAAAGACTAGGTATTGAAATAGTGGAAAATTGGAAACTGAACGCTTATATAACTAGTGCTGGGAATATTACATTTAGTCAAAATAAAATAGAATCCTTTACCGAATACTTTGATGACTATGATGCAGGAGGACAAAAAGAAATATTACATAAGAACACCGATATTACCTTGTCTCCTAACCTAACTGCCAGTCATACATTAGGTTTTAAATTGAATGAGCAGTGGAACTTGAACTTAGTAAGTAAATATGTTTCTAAGCAATATTTAGATAATACCCAAAATGAATCGAGAATACTAAAAGCTTATTTTTTACAAGATATACACCTATCTCATCATTTAGTTTCAAAACCTACATGGGATATGCAAATTCAATTATATGCCAATAATGTATTCGATAAGTTATACGAGCCCAATGGCTATACCTATAGTTATGTATATGGTGGAACTAATATTACTTCTAACAACTACTTCCCCATGGCTGGAAGAAACTATTGGTTAAGCATGAAAATAAATTTAAAATAGCAGGGCAATATAAATTGATCCAAAAAATTACCCGGGAAATTTAGCCTGCCAGTCTAACATACCGCCAGCTACATTTACTACATTTTTAAAACCATAAGGCTCTAGCATCAAACAAGCTTGACCACTTCTGTTGCCACTTCTGCAATAGACATAAATAATTTCTTCTTTCATATCTTCTATTTCGTCTAATTGTAAAGTTTGTACTAGACCTAGTGGCAATAAAATGCCCCCTATATTAAATGCCTCATGCTCATGTGGCTCACGTACATCTATTAAATTTATTTTCTCTCCTGCGTCAAGTTTTGCTTTTAAAGCTTCTACTGTAATAGTTTGCATTTTATTATATCTTAAAATTTGAATGTATTAAAGGGAATCTCTTTTTATAATAACTGGAGCTACTTTATCTATTACAAGATCAATAGCAACCCCTTGTATAGTCACATTTTTAATGGGCATTCCCGTAGAATCCAATAATGAAGAATAAGTACTTGGATTTTGCTGAATAACAAAAGCATTAGCAGTATCTTGAATGACACCTGAGGAAATGATATTTCCTACAATCAAACCCATACTGGCAATTTTCATTTTTGCCATATTCACTGTTAGACCCACTAAGTCTGGCACTTCCATACCGACACTTGCACCTCCATCTCCCACGGTAAAATTGATTAAAGTACCTGACACTATTTTAGTTCCTGGCGCAATGGGGCTATTTCCTATAAGCTGATCTACAATTACATTCTTATTCCTATCTGCTACTAAATTAATGGTACCAATTCGTAAGCCTAATACTTTTAAATAGGTTTGTGCACTTTTTAATGAAAACCCAATAAGATTCGGCATTTCTACTTGTGGTGCAATAGTTCTATTAATGGTTAAAAATATAGTTCGTCCTTTTTTTACCACTTCATCTGCTTCCGGTGTTTGTCTTAAAACTGAATTCCTAGCCAAAGTGTCAACATAAATAGAGTCTTGTAAAACCACATCAAAGCCTAAAGCCTGTATATTTTTTTGAGCAGCAACAACATCAAGCCCTAATACATTGGGCACTTTTTCGGTTTTGCCATTACCAGTAATCCAACCTAATGAAAAGAAGAAAAGTATTAACAATAAAAATATAGCACCAATACCTGCTAAGATATTAACCCACAAAGGTTTTTTTAATAATTTATCGATTGCTTCCAAAATGAATGCTATTGTATTTTTATAAGTGGTATTATTATTTCGAAGCTAAGCTATCTTCTATGATAGTTGCATAAAAGTCGGTTAAATTCCATCCCATGGCTCTTACTTGTTGAGGAATGATGCTTGCTTCACTTTGACCTGGCACAGTGTTTACTTCTAATAAAAATGCTTTATGCGCAGTTTCATCATAAATAAAATCAATTCTAACAACTCCTCTACAATTTAAAGTACCATACACTTGCTTTGCAGCTTCCGATAAATCTTTAAACATTGTTTCAGTAATCTTTGCTGGTGTTATTTCCTCGCTCTTACCTTCGTACTTTGCGGCAAAATCAAAAAACTCATTTTCAGTTTTAATTTCTGTGATAGGCAATACTGTAGTTACACCTTTAGACTTAAATACACCAATGGTAAACTCTCTTCCACTTATAAATTCTTCTACTAAAACTTGTGTATCTTCTTTAAAGGCTTTTTCTAAGGCAGGTGCTAATTCAGCAGCGGTGTTTACTTTACTAATACCAAAACTACTGCCCCCATTATTAGGCTTTACAAATAAGGGTAGTGCCACCTGACTTAATATTTGATCTGGCGTTAATTGACTAGTAGCCATTAAATGTAAAGATTTAGCTACCGCAACGCCACCAAAACCTGCCACCGCTACCGTAAATCTTTTATTAAAAGTTAATGCAGATGTTGCTGTGTCGCAACTAGTATAAGGCATTCCTATTAAATCGAAGTAACCCTGCATTTTTCCATCTTCTCCTGGTGTGCCATGAATGCACATTAAGGCAATGTCAAAATTTATTTTAATCCCGCCTTCTGTAATGCTAAAGTCGGCTCTATCCACAGCCACTTCTTCCCCTACTATATTTTCATACCACCAACCTGTTGGATGAATGTCTATTAAATAAACATCGTATTTCGTTTTATCAAGTGCATCCAAAACAGTCTTAGCACTCTTATAACTAATTTGCGCTTCAGAACTTAAACCACCTGTGACTAGTGCTACCTTTTTTTTCATGTAGGGTAATTGATGCCTCAAATTTACTTAATACAAGGCATAAAAAAAGGGAAATTAATTCCCTTTTTAAAATATGACTCTATAAGATTATTCTAAGAGTGTAGTCTGTCTTTTTTAGCCAGCAACACTTCTACTGTTTCTACATACATTTCATCTGGAATACAACAATCCACCGGACATACTGCAGCACATTGAGGCTCTTCGTGGAAACCTTGACACTCAGTACACTTATTGGGAGTAATATAATAAGTATCAGCAGCTACTGGTGCAATTCTTTGACCTGCATCTACTGAACTTCCATCTAATAAGGTGAAAGCACCTTTTACTGTGGTTCCGTCGGCAACAGCCCACTCTACTCCACCTTCGTAAATAGCGTTATTTGGACATTCTGGTTCGCAAGCACCGCAGTTAATACACTCATCCGTAATTTTGATAGCCATAATAAATTATTTAAAAAATTAGTAACGTAATTTTGCCCTACAAATATAAAGAACAAGCATGAACTTACAAGCAAGAATTAAGCATTTTTTTACCTTAGGAGCGTCCTTTTTAAATCCTGAAAATGAGGCACTCCAAATAGCAAAAGAAAAGGCCTACCAACAAAATTCTTGGTTTTTACCCGTTTTTATTGACCATGCAATTACACAAATAAAACAATCCTTTTTGTCTTTGGATTCCTTAAAAGACTGGGTTAAGCATTATCCTTCCCTTTCAGACGCTCCCACAGGTAAAAAAGTAGGTATTGTGATGGCTGGGAACATCCCATTGGTAGGATTTCATGATTTATTAAGCACTTTAATAGCAGGACATACAGCCACCATAAAGCTTTCCTCCAAAGACACAATATTAATGCAATACATAGTAGATGCATTAATAGAGATTGATCCGGCCTTTGAAAAACTAATTATTCAACAGGAACAACTTAAAAATTGCGACGCCTATATAGCCACTGGTAGTAATAATACAAGCAGGTATTTTGAACAATATTTTGGAAAATACCCTCATATTATCAGAAAAAATAAAACTTCTATAGCTATTCTTGAGGGAAATGAGACCGAAGAACAATTTCAATTGTTAGCAGACGATATGATGCTGTATTTTGGAATGGGATGTAGGAATGTGACTCAATTATGGGCGCCTACCGGCTATGACTTTATACCCTTATTAGCAGCCTTGAAAAAGTACAACTATTTGGGGGATGAACATAAATACAAGCATAATTATGACTACCAATTAGCCTTACTTATGATGAACCGCCAATTTTACATGGATACCGGCGGTATATTATTGAGTGAAAACCCCTCTCCCTTTGCAGCTATTTCCCAAATTCATTACCAATTTTATACACCCGGTTCGGTTCCAGTCATTGACAACACAGAGGTTCAATGCATCGTAGGTAAAAATGGGGTACCCTTTGGCAGCCCCCAACAACCCAAGCTTACCGAATACGCTGACGGGGTTGATACCCTAGATTTTTTGAGTAAAATTGACTAAAAACGAATATTTTCGTAAATATTTTGTTAAAGCGGGCAAATGGTTTTGTGACAAAATTTCAGCTTCGTTAATTTGTACCTGCTTTGGTACCAAATTTGTAAAATAAAGAATGATTGATTCTTTTAAAAATTAAAAATAAAAGTATGAATATGAACATCAAAAATGTAGCAGCCATTATAGGCATTAGTGCTTTTACTACAATGGCAAGTATGTGGACTTATGGAAAATTTTCAAAATCGAATAGTAGTTTTGAAAATGATGGGAAACTACCTGCTAATTATGCTAATTTTTTTAATGGCAGCGCCCCTGCTACCACAGTAGATTTCACTCCTGCTGCAAGTGCTGCTTCTCCTGCTGTAGTGCATATCAAAACAAAAACGAATGCAAAAAAAATAGAGTCAACCCAAAAAAGACAAAGAAATCCATTCTCTGATTTCTTTGGAGATGACGATATGTTTGGAGATTTTTTTGGCGGCCCAAGAATTCAGCCTGAACAAAGAGCAAGTGGAAGTGGAGTATTAATTACTGCAGATGGATATATCGTTACCAACAATCATGTGGTAAACGGTGCAGATGAAATAAATGTTACTTTGACCAATAAAAAAACTTATAAGGCAAAAGTAATTGGCGCAGATGCAAGTAGTGACATAGCCGTTATTAAAATTGATGCAAGCGCATTGCCTTATTTAGTTTACGGCAACAGCGACGAAATAAAATTAGGACAATGGGTATTAGCCATTGGTTACCCTTTAAATTTAGATGTAACCATTACAGCTGGAATTATAAGTGCTAAAAACAGATCTATTGATATCAACTCTAGACAAAGTGATAAACCCGTTGAATCTTTCTTACAAACAGATGCTGCTGTAAACCAAGGAAATAGTGGTGGCGCTTTAGTAAACACCAGTGGTGAATTAGTGGGTATTAATTCTGCGATAGCTTCTCCTACTGGTTCATACGCAGGTTATTCATATGCTATACCTGTAAATATTGTTAAAAAAGTAGTCACTGATATTGTAAAATATGGTACGGTGCAAAGAGCCTACTTAGGTATTAGTTATCCTAAAGACGGTTTGTCTGATGAAGAACTAAAGAAAGTATTAGAAGAATTAAATACGAAATATAAAGAAGGAGATGGTATTTTAATTACCGATGTATTAGAGGGTGGCGCTGCAAAAGCAGGTGGTGTTAAAAAAGGAGATATTCTTGCAAAAATAAATGGAGTGGCTGTAAAAACTTCTCCTGAATTACAAGAACAAGTTTCTAGGTATAAGCCAGGAGACAAAATGAACTTAGTCATTAAACGTGACGGCAAAGACATCACTTTAGAAGTAACATTAAAAGCTAAATTGGGTAATACAGATTTAGTAAAAAGTAGTAAAGCAGCAGAAAAATTAGGTGGTAAATTAGAAACCATTGACAAAACCACCGCACAAAAAAATGATTTAGAGGGGGGTGTTTTAATTAAAGAATTGGGAACGGGCATTATAAGCAAAAGCAGAATTGAAAAAGGTTTTGTGATTACGAACGTTAATGAAGAACCCGTAAATACAGTAGAAGAGTTTTATGAAGCTTTGAAAAAAGTAACTACAGGCAGTGTTAAAATTTCGGGTGTGTACCCTGGTTATTTTGGCAACTACGCATTTATCTTAAACTTGAATGAATAAGTCATCAGTAATGTAGATTGTGCTATATAAAAAATCCCTCCCGAGATTCGGGAGGGATTTTTATTTTCAATACTTAACGTATTATTTAACTTTCTTACACGAATTTTAATTTGGCCATTATTTCTTAATGATAAAATGATACTCGCCAGAACCTAACTTAGTTTCGAGGTACTCTTCTTTCTGCCCTATCACTTGTAATCCAGCAACAGCAGATAATGCCGCTCCATTTTCTGAAACTTTAGAAGCAGCTTTGGTTGGAATAAATACAGAAGCTGTTGTATTAGCAGGAATAGTTACATCAAAAAGAATATCATCTCCTTGAATTTTCCATCCACTGCTTAATTTACCATAATAGGTTTGTAAGGAAGCAGCAGCATGGGTAAAGCTGCCACCAATATGAGGCTGCACTTTACTATGTTTATAGCCTACTCCATCTTCATAAGTATCTAACCCAACCATTTGACGGTACATCCAATCCCCAATAGCGCCATAAGAATAGTGATTGAATGAGTTCATACCTACACTTTGGAATGTGCTATCTGGCTTTTGACCATCCCATCTTTCCCAAATAGTAGTAGCTCCCATTTTTACAGGGTATAACCAGGAAGGATATTTCTCTTGCAATAATAATTTATAAGAAACATCTGTATAACCAAATCTTGTTAATACATGACATAAATAAGGGGTACCTAAAAATCCAGTGGTCAAATGATTGCCATAAGACTCAATATTATCTGCTAATCTTTTTGCAGCTTGTTGTCTTAATGATTCAGGAAACATATCAAAATTTAAAGCCAAAGTATAAGCTGTTTGTGTACCAGATATTAAGCGGCCATTAGGAGAAACGTATTCTCTCATAAATGCAGCTTTTACTCTATTTAATTGTGCCGTATACAAAGCAACATCCTCTTTTTTATTAAGCACATTGGCTGCATTAATTAGTAATTGAGTTGAATGCGCATAAAAACATTGTGCAATTAAGTATTTATCTGTTACCGCTGCACGTCCATCATTATCGTCCTCTGGTCGGTAAAATAACCAGTCTCCAAAATGAAAACCCGTATTCCATAAATCATCTCTTGAGGCTTTGTTAATACTTTCTACATAAGCTTTCATACTAGCGTATTGATCGGCTAATACTTTCTTATCGCCATAGGCTAAATATAAATTCCATGGAATAATAGTGGCTACATCTGCCCAACCAGTACTATTTACGGCGCCTTCCCCAATCACATTGGGAACTACAAAAGGTACTTTACCATCCTTTTGTTCAGCCGCTAAATCCTTTAACCACTTGGCAAAAAAGTTATTGACGTTCATATTAAAAGTAGCCGTTCTAGAAAACACTTGTGCATCTCCTGTCCAACCTAAACGCTCATCTCTTTGTGGGCAATCTGTAGGAACATCTAAAAAATTTCCTTTTTGGCCCCATTCTATATTATGTTGTAACTGATTAACTAGTGCATTAGACGAAGTAAATTCTCCAGTGGTTTTCATATCTGAATACAAGGTAACTGCAGAAAAATTATCTGCTGTAATTTCACCAGGGTATCCTTCAATCTTTAAATACCTAAATCCTTGCCAAGTAAAATGTGGCTCAAATGTTTCCACACCTACTCCACTTAATACATAAATATTTTGCGCTTTAGCAGCCCTTAAATTCTCTGTATAAAAATTACCCGCTTTATCTAAAACCTCAGCGTGTGATAAAGTAATTTTGTCCCCTTCGTTTCCTTTTGCTTTCATGACCACCCAGCCCACTAAATTTTGGCCAAAGTCTATCACCTTTTCACCTTTAGGTGTAGTGAAAATTTTAATAGGTTTAAATACTTCATGTTTTTTTACTAATTCATTTTGTGTAGCTATTAAATTAGCATTATCAAAACTGGCAACCTTTGCAGGCAACCAAGCATTGTCATTAAAATTAACCAAGGCCCATCCTGCTTTTTCTTTTCTTGCGTCTATTGTTTCACCATTGTAAATTTCAGCATATTCAATAGCTCCCGTATTCGCTTTCCAACTATCATCAGAAATAACTACTTCCTTACTACCATCACTATAGGTAATATTTAATTGAAATAGTAATGCAATATCTTTTCCATAAATATCTTTATTATTAGAAAATCCCATCACTCCTCTGTACCAACCACTTCCCAAAGTGACACCAATAGCGTTAGCCCCTGTTTTAATTAAATTAGTTACATCGTAGGTTTGATATTGCAAACGAGTCTTATAACTAGTCCAACCCGGGGTTAAATAAGCATCACCTACTCTTTGGCCATTAATTTGCGCCTCATACATACCATGTGAAGTAATATTTACAATCGCATTCGCTACTTTTTTACTAGCTGCAAATTGTTTTCTAAAAATTGGACTAGGCCTATTAGAGGCTTCTACAAATCCTGGCACTATCCATTTGGCTTGCCAATCGGTTACCGATAAAAATGCGGTTTGAAAATTATTAGAAGCGCTCCATTCAGAAACATTTCCTTCATTATCCCAAACCCTTACCTGCCAATTATACTTTGTATTGGATTGTAATTTCGGGCCTGCATATTCTATCATCACAGATTGATTAGAGCTTACTTTTTCAGTACTCCAAACAGGTTTCTTTCCCTCTGTCACTTTAATTTCATAGGCCGATTGACTACTATTTCTTTTAGCAGCTTCTATCACCCAACTAAACCTTGGTGTAGCCACTCCTAAACCTATGGGGTTAAATGTATTTTCAGTTAATAAGGTGTTTACTTTTAGTTGTGCTATCGCAGTCATAAAAAGTAAAAGCGTAGCACTTAATAATGTCCATTTTTTCATATTGGTATATTTATTTTAATACTTAATTTTTGGTCGAATAATATTGTAAGGAAATTAAATTATTAGGAACAGCTGTTGCATTCCAGTTTTCATGAATAGCCAAAGCCGCACCTAAAGCAGATGCTTGCGGAATAGCAGCAGCAAATACTTCATATGCAGGATAGGCTTTTGCAAGTAGATTCATAAATATTTCGTTATTACTAAAACCGCCATCCACAAAAATGCGTTTCACTTTGGTTGTAGCAATGATTAAGTTAGTGCTTATTATTTGTTTTCTAACAAGGGTAGCTATTAAATTATGATAAGCGGTTTCGAAATCTTTAAAATAGGATGAATCAAATAGACTTTGAATATCCAGTATATTACTATTTTTTTCGATATCGATATTAGTATTATATTTTAAAGTAGTGTAGTAGTCGGCTGGTTTATTAAATTGGTTGTTTAACGCAACAACTGCAAGCTCATGTTCTTTCCCGCTAAATAAACGAGACGCTTTCACCGGCATACCGGTATAAGACAAGTAACATAAAACATCTTGATGTAATTCATTGGTAGTTAAAATAGAATCATTAAAAGGATTCAAACTAATACACCAAGTACCTGTAGAAATAAGCACAAAGGGTTCGGTGAAAGAACTTAAATAAGGAATAAGTGCAGAAGAACTATCATGCAACCCTACTGCAGTGTCTATCGTTAGAAATAATTTATCCAAGCCTTCTTTGATGACCCAATGATGGTATTTTTTTTCAGCGAAATTCCATAACATCGTATGGCAACCTATACTTGTAATATCAGCAGCTAATTTACCCGTAATAAGATAATGGATGTACTGTGGTAAATGTAAAACACATTTAATTTTACTAAATTTTTCAGGCTGCTCCATCTTCATTCGATACAATTGTAAGCCCGCATTTAAATTACCTAAATAAGGAGAAGCTGTTGCTAAAGACATCTCATCCATTGAGCCATAATTTGATTCAAATTGCGTTTTGGTTGACTCTTGAAAAGGTTTTAAATAATTATACAAAGGCAATAATGGCTTCCCATTCACATCAATGTAAACAAGGCTTGCTCCATATGCTGCACAATGAACTGCTTTAATTGCGTATGCACTATTTTGCTTAATAGTATTTATGGAAGATTGAATCCAATGGGTTAATGTAACAAGGTCTTCACAAGGGAAGCCCTCTTCATCTTGAATTTCTGAAAACTGAGCCGTTTCTTCATGCACCACTTGATACCCTTCATCGAATAAAAAAAGTTTCTTATTGGTTTTGCCAATATCGAATATTAATATGACGGGTGTTGGATTCATTTACCTAAATTATAAACCTGTAGCCATTGTATGGGCACCTCTTTCTTTAATTAAAGAAGCTCTCACTTTATTATTTCTGTAAAATGCTATAGGATCTAGCGCTCCCCCAGCTCTTAGTCTCGCTTCCGCAACAATAGTTCTAACATCAGTTCTAAAAGTGCTTTGCAAAATTTCCTGCGCAGCTACTACATCATTATTGTCTTGTGCTTTATTCAAACTTGTTCTATCCACTAACAATGCTTGGGCATAAGATATCATAATGGCTTCTACCGATTGTAATAAATCCTCTAACGGATCTTTCACATTATGACTTGCATCAATCATCCATCCTAAATCGGTAGCATGGTTCATGCCTCTTGCATCCATCCCTTCCACCAATTCATTAAATATTAAAAACAATTGATAAGGCTTAATGCTTCCCACTGTTAAATCGTCATCTCCATACTTACTGTCGTTAAAATGAAACCCTGCTAATTTTTCTTCCATCATTAATAAAGCCACAATTTGTTCGATATTGGCATTGGGCAAATGATGTCCCAAATCCACTAAAGTAAAGGCTTTCGGGCCTAGCTTATTGGCATATAATAAAGACTGGCCCCAATCACCCACTGTCATGGAATAAAAATTAGGTTCAAAGGCTTTGTATTCAACGAATACTTTCCAATCAGTAGGAAGGGCTGCATAAATTTCTTGCAAACCTTCTAATGTATTTTGAAATGCTTTTCTAAAATTTAATTGCCCTGGAAAACAACTACCATCACTTAACCAAACTGTTAATGCTTTGGATCCTAATGCAACCCCATGCTTAATTACTTCTATGTTATGTTCTATAGCTTGTTTGCGAATAGCTTTATTGGTATTTTGAAGTGAACCGAACTTATAACTTAACGCCTGCCCTTTTTGATCTTGAAAAGTATTGGAGTTCATCGCATCAAATTTCAAATTCAAGTCAGCGGCTAATTTTTTTATTTCACTATAATTTGAAGGTATGTCCCAAGGAATGTGTAATGAAATGGCACCACTTGAATTATTTAATGCATGCAACACCGAAACATCTTCCATTTTTTGTTCTAGTGTACCAGGTTCACCCGCTCCAGAAAATCTTGCAAAACGAGTGCCACCTGTACCCAGGGCCCAACTAGGAATAGCAACATTGAAATCCATTAATTTTTGAATAATGGCTTCCGCATTGGCCATTTCGGATTTCGCAAAATCAAATCTTTTTTGATGCACTTTTTGCAAATCACTATTGTGCTGTTCTATTTGTTTTTTATCAATTCTCATCTTTTACTTTTTTTAGGGCAAATAAAATACTTTGGTTAAGGGAATGGAAATGGGTGAATCATTGGAATGCGTTAACATAATATCTTTCATATAAGTCCACCATTTTTGCATAATGGGTTGTTGAGGTAAAGCCTCTAGGGCCATTTCATCCTGTACTTTCATCACCCCAAATAAACTACCCGTTTCTTCATTTAAATAAATAGCGTACTCACTAATGCCTGTTGTTTTTAATAATGCAACTAATTCGGGCCATATTTCATCATGACGCTTTTTATATTCAGCTTCATTGCCCTCTATTAGTTTCATTTCAAATGCAATCTGTTTCATTTTAATTCTATTTCTATCTTACAAAAGAAGCCGCTATACCACCATCTACATTAATAGCATTACCGGTAGATTTATTTAATAACCCACCCACATAAGCAAAACAAGCGTTCGCAATATCTTCTGGTAAAATAATTTCGTTCAATAAAGTTCTTCCCGCATAATAAGCAGGCAATTGCTCAATGCTAATGCCATAAGCTTTTGCACGGCCTTCGGCCCATCCACCACTCCAAATATTACTACCTGCAATCACCGCATCTGGATTAATTACATTCACTCTTATTTTATCCTTACCCAATTCGGCCGCATTTAAACGGCTTAAATGTAATTGTGCCGCTTTCGCAGAACCATAGCCTGCATTGTTGGGGCCACTCACCAATGCATTTTTACTTACAATATTTAAAATATCGCCTCCCATATTTTGCTTTCTCATAATGCCTACTGCATTTTGAGTCACCAACATTTGTCCTTTGACCAATACGTCATATAATAAATCCCAATCCTGTTCGGTATGATCTTCGATGGTTTTTGAAATAGACAAACCTGCATTATTTACAACAATGTCTACTCCCCCAAAATGAAGTGCGGCTTGCTTGGCAGTTTCTTGTATCGTTAAGGCGCTCGTTACATCTAAAATACAAGCAGCCACCACATCTTTCCCAAATAATTGTACAAATTCTTGCTTGGCTTCTTCCAATCTTTCGGCATGGTTATCAGACAATACTACACATGCTCCTTCGGTAGCAAACTTCTTAGCAATGGCTTTTCCAATTCCTCCGCCACTTCCTGTTACAAGTGCAATACGACCACTTAAAGCTTTTGGCTTAGGCATTCTTTGCAATTTAGCTTCTTCCAACAACCAATATTCAATATTAAATGCTTCTTGGCGTGGTAAAGATGTATAAGATGAAATGGCTTCTGCTCCCTTCATTACATTAATCGCATTAATGTAAAATTCCGAAGCGACTCTTGCAGTTTGTTTATCTTTTGCAAAACTAAACATCCCAATTCCAGGATACAATATTATCACAGGATTAGCATCGCGCATCGCAGGACTATTAGCATGTTTGCAAGAAGTATAATAATCGGCATACATTTTCCTGTAGGCTACAAACAAAGGTTCTATTTTTTCTTTGACCCCTTTTACATCTATTACATCTTCTGTTGTTGACAAATTCAAAACCAAGGGAGATATCTTAGTTCTTAAAAAATGATCTGGACAGCTGGTACCTAATGGCGCAAATCTATCTAAATCATTGGAGTTGATAAATGCTAATACGCGCTCATCATCGGTAAAATGTCCAATCATCTTGGTAGCCGAACTACAAAAACCTCTTAGTATAGGTGCAATTGCTGCGGCTTGATGTAATCTATGCGCTGCATCTACAGATTTTATTTTTTGGCCTGCAAATACATTTCCTTTTTTAGCAACATGTGTATTAATATAGTCGGCACATTTTTCAATAACTTCTAAAGTGTTTACATAACTTTCATAAGCAGTGTCACCCCAAGTAAATAATCCATGAGAACCTAACATAATACCAATGATGCCTGGGTTTTTATCCAAACATTCTTTTAATTGTAATCCTAAATCAAAACCAGGTTTTTGCCAGGGCACCCATCCTATTTTTCCTCCAAATAATTCTTTGGTAATTTTTTCGCCATCCTTTGCTGCTGCAATAGCAATTGCCGCGTCGGGATGTAAATGATCAATATGTTTAAAAGGTAAAAATCCATGCAAGGCCGTATCAATACTTGGCGCTTTGGAAGCTAAATCATAAATACAATGATTAAATAATTCAACCATTTCATCTTCCTGCGACAAACCCTTGTATCTGTTTTTTAAACTGCGTAATCTGTCCACATACAAAGCAGCCAATCCACTTTTTTGCATCGTACCTAAATCACCTCCACTTCCTTTTACCCACATCACTTCTACATCGACTCCTGTTATAGGATCTTTGGCTATGACTTTGCAAGAAGTATTGCCCCCTCCATAATTGGTTAATCGCAAATCGGCTCCTAATAAATTAGAACGGTAAACTAGTAATGCTACTTCATCTCCTTTCAGCGCTGCTGCTTTTTCCTCTTCCCACAAATAACTTACATTTTTAAACTCTTTCACTCTTTAATTTTTAATATGATTCAAATATTATACTATTCTATTTTTTAATGATGATTATTATTGCCATAGCCTACTACCAAAACTGAGATGATAATAATAGCGATGCCTGCAATAATAGTTGTGTTTGTTTTTTTACTTACTCCCTTCCACTCCTTTAATACCAAGCCCCACATATTGGCGACTAATATAATAAAGGCCATATGCAATATCCATGAACTAGGGCCATTGCCTAATTTACTTTCACCCATGCCGTAAAAAAAGAATTGTAAAAACCAAGTAGTGCCTGCTAAGGCAGAAAATATATAATTTTTTAATAAAGGAGTTTGTTTATTGGTATAGTCGCCAAAAGTTTTATTGCGTGCATTTAAAATCATACACCAAATAAAATTGGTGGTTAATCCGCCCCATAATAACACTACATAAATAACATTGTTGCGATATAAAAATTCACCTTGTCCTGGATGCGCCAGTTTCCAAGCATCATTGGCAATGGTTCCCATTACTTGTCCAGCTTCTAAACCAAAATTAAAGCAAGCACTTAATACGCCAGAAACAATTGACACCAACATGCCTAAAGCAAATTTATATTCTGTGTTGGAAGCATTAGCGTCTTCTTTGCTTAACTCCCCTTCTTTCATCACGCCTGCTTTACCACTCACTATTATTCCAACAATACAAATAAATAAACCTACTAGCACGGTGATACCCCAACCCGAATGCAACATTCCACTAAAAGTATCTTTACCCACTACTGGATGAAAATCATAATAGATAGCAGGAATTACAGCCCCAAATACCATACATAAACCAAGTATAATACTACTACCAAGTGATACGCCTAAATAGCGCACGCCTAAGCCGTAAGTTAAACCACCAATGCCCCATAAAACACCAAAGAAATAAGTGACTCCGATGACTGCACCACCGGTGCTTTTAATAATTTCTACAAATCCAGGTATGGTTAAATAAGCAGCGAGTGGTGGAACAATGAGCCATGAAAACAATCCACCCACTATCCAAAAACTTTCCCAATTCCAGCCCTTCACTTTTTTATAAGGCATATAAAAACTGCCCGATGCAAAGCCGCCTACAAAATGGAATAGTACGCCTAGTAATGCATTCATAGATTA
Organism: uncultured Bacteroidota bacterium; assembly: GCA_903854725.1. GTDB lineage: Bacteria > Bacteroidota > Bacteroidia > Chitinophagales > Chitinophagaceae > Sediminibacterium. The sequence goes on along the minus strand of CAINWZ010000093.1, from coordinate 886 downwards.
ATAGTTAAATTATTAAAATTTACCACTACAATCTAAGGAATTTTGGGCTTTTTTAATGCTGATTTAAGGGGAAAATGGATGAAATAGTGAAGGTATCAATAATACATCCTTACTTAATAAATACTGCATAAGTGCCCCAAGTAGCATCACTTGCACCAGTAGTTGATGGAATATCTTGCATACCATATATTACTGAAGGCGCAGCACTAAATCTTGTTAAGCCTGTATTACCCTGAAGTGGAGCAAGCTGTCTTCCATTAGTACCTGTACTACCAATCTGGTTATTTACCTGCCAATAATCGGTTGCAGTAACCAACCAATCACCAGGTCCAACAACGGCTCCTGCTAAAGTTAAACCACCATTAACAGTAAAGCCTTTTAAATTGGACCAAGTTCCATTCATTGTTGTATTGTTTACAATGGCTACTGGATTGGTTACTGATAATGTTAAATTAGAAGGGTTAGAATATACAATTTTACTAGCCATAGTAATGTTGGCAAGTAATGGAGTGATTGCATTTGATTTATTAGACATTCTCATTACAGAAGTTGCTTGCACTGTACCATTATTGTACCATAAATCCATTGTATTGACAGACATTTTATAAGTTAAACTTCCTTCGCCACCATTCCATGTATTTGGATAATAAACACCATCATTTGAAGTAGATGCTTGTGGGTGATAACTTACCAACATCCATCCACCGCCATCATCTGTCATATTACAATACACTTGTTTAGCAGAAGCCATCGTGGAAGTTTTAATATAATACCAACCATCTGTATTTACACCATAAAGTTTAAGTTGTGCTGCACTTATTCCAGGGAAACTCGCAGTACCATTGGGTATGTAGAAACTTTGTTCAGGGCCGTATGCCGTTCCAGT
>CAINWZ010000092.1 GCA_903854725.1 uncultured Bacteroidota bacterium | reverse complement strand
TGGGGACTTGTTTCCCATACAGCAAGTATTGAACTACCTTATAAGATCACACCCTTTTTCTCCATTTCTCCTTTTTATCGTTTTTATACGCAAACGGCCACTAAATATTTTGCAGCAAGAGGGGAGCATAATGTATCGGACACCTATTTTACCAGTAATTATTCTTCGGCTGCCTTTAATAGTAACTATTTTGGCTTAGGCATGCGCACAGCGCCTCCTGGTGGAATTTCGAACACTTATATGTCCGCTTTAGAAATTAGGTACGGACATTATAGCCAAACCACCGATTTGAATTCAAATGTCATTTCACTGCATTTTACATTTAAATAACTAAGTCCTAAGCTTTTCAAGCTATTCTATATAATAGGCGAACTTGTCTTTGATGGGTTCGCCTATTTTTATTAAATTTAATCCTTACAATTCCTATTAAAAAGTATCCAAAAATTTATTTTATGAGAAACAGTATTTTGCGTATTTCATTTTTCTTATGCTTGCCTTTATTCCTTCTGGCTCAAAAGAAAACAGATGTGACAAAAATTGAAACTGCCAAGCCAGTGAATGAAACTAGTTATTACAAACCTTTGTTATGGAGAAACGTAGGTCCTATGCGTGGTGGCCGTTCTGTGACTTCAACTGGGGTGGCAGGAAATTCGCTAGTATATTATATGGGTACAACTGGTGGAGGTGTATGGAAAACGGAAGATGCAGGTATTAGTTGGAATAATATTTCTGATGGATTTTTTAAAACAGGATCGGTGGGTGCAGTAGCAGTAGCCGAATCAGATATTAATGTAGTGTATGTAGGAATGGGAGAACATGCACCAAGAGGTGTGATGAGTTCTTATGGAGATGGAATTTATAAATCAACCGATGCAGGAAAAACTTGGAAAAATATGGGACTTGAATTAACCCGTCAAGTTTCCTCCATTCGTATTCATCCAAAAAATGCAGACTTAGTATACATTGGTGCACAAGGTGCTATACATGGTGCATCTACCGATAGAGGTGTTTATAAATCGGCAGATGGTGGAAAAACTTGGAACAAAACTTTATATGTAGATGAGAATACGGGTTGTGTGGATTTAAGTATGGATATGAATAATCCAAGAATTTTATATGCAGCTATGTGGGATTATAGAAGACTTCCTTGGGAAATGAGAAGTGGTGGAAAAGGAAGTGGCTTATATAAATCGGTAGATGGTGGTGATACTTGGGAAAAAATTCAAACAGGTCTTCCGAAGGAATTAGGAAAAATGAGCGTCTCTGTTTCTAAAGCGAATTCTAATAAAATTTATTTAGTAGTAGAGAGTGATTCTCAAAAAGAGCAAGGAGGTTTATTTGTATCAGACAATGCAGGAAAAAATTGGAATAGAATAAGCAAGGATCACCGCTTGGTGCAGCGTGCTTGGTATTATATTGAAGCCTTTGCAGATCCGGTAGATGAAAATACAGTCTACGTTTTAAATTCACCCGCAGTGAAATCAACGGATGGTGGAAAAACATGGCAATACTTTAGAGCACCCCATGGTGACTACCATCAGTTATGGATTAACCCTAGTAACAATAAAAATTTAATTATCTCTAATGATGGAGGTGCTGCTATTTCTTTTAATGGAGGTGCTTCATGGTCTTCACAAGACAATCAACCTACTGCACAATTTTACAGAGTGAATGCAGATAATGTATTTCCTTATAATATTTATGGAGGACAACAGGATAATACTTCTGTAAAAATAGCAAGTCAAACAACTTCATGGGGCGGCATTACAGAACGTGATTGGTCTTATAGTGCAGGAGGTGAATCGGCTTTCTTAGCCTTTGATCCCAACAATCCAAGATATGTAATGGGCGGAAGTTATCAAGGAACAATAAGCTTATTAGATACTAAAACCAATGAACAAGTGGGTGTGATGGAGTATCCA
>CAINWZ010000091.1 GCA_903854725.1 uncultured Bacteroidota bacterium | reverse complement strand
TTGCAGCTCCTGCAGCCGATCCAGCGCCACTTCAATTCTACGCTCCATTTGCGGGTGCAGCCATTGGAGAGTTCTTCCGTGATACAGGTCGTCCAGCATTAATTGTTTATGATGATTTATCTAAGCAAGCGGTGGCGTATCGTGAGGTTTCATTATTATTACGTCGCCCTCCAGGACGTGAAGCATATCCTGGTGATGTATTCTATTTGCATAGTCGTTTATTAGAGCGTGCGGCAAAAGTTATTGCGAATGATGAAGTAGCAAAAAACATGAATGACTTACCTGCTTCAATTAAACATTTAGTAAAAGGGGGTGGATCTTTAACAGCACTACCTATTATTGAAACGCAAGCGGGTGACGTATCTGCATACATTCCAACCAACGTAATTTCTATTACCGACGGACAAATTTTCTTAGAAGGTAACTTGTTTAACGCGGGTATTCGTCCAGCGATTAACGTAGGTATCTCAGTAAGTCGTGTGGGTGGTAATGCGCAAATTAAATCTATGAAAAAAGTATCTGGTACTTTAAAATTAGACCAGGCTTTATACAGAGAGTTAGAAGCGTTCTCGAAATTTGGTGGAGATTTGGATGCAGCTACAAAGTCAGTAATTGATAAAGGAGCAAGAAACGTGGAAATTTTAAAACAAGCGCAATACACACCATTCTCTGTAGAGAAACAAGTAGCCATTATATACTTAGGTACAAATGGTTTATTGAAAGAGGTTGCTGTGCGTAAGGTAAAAGAATTTGAAGCCCATTTCTTATTAGAGATGACCAACAAATTGCCGAATGTATTGGCTGAGTTTAAAAAAGGAAATTTACCAGAAGACGGATTGAAGCAAATGGTAGATTTAGCCAATAGCATCATTCCTCAATACAAATAGTATTTGTTAATATTAAATTGATATAAAACCCTGAACTATGTTCGGGGTTTTTTGTTATTAGGGTATGTCTGTTATTAAAGTACAACATATAAGTAAGCATTTTGGTAGCCTAAAGGCTGTGGATGACCTAAGCTTTGAAGTGCAAGCCGGACAGGTATTTGGCTTTTTGGGCCAAAATGGATCTGGTAAAAGCACTACAATACGTATGTTGTTGTCTTTAATTCATCCAACAAGTGGTAGCATTGAAATTTTTGGGAAGCCTATTGAAAAAAATAGAGAAACCATTTTAGAACAGGTAGGTGCCATTATAGAAAGACCCGATTTATATCCTTATTTAAGTGCACAAGAGCATTTGCAATTATTCGCTAAAGTAAGGAAGCAAAGAATTGCCACTACCAACATTAAAGAGACTTTAGAAAAAGTAGGTTTAGCAAATCGTGCCAATGATAAAGTGCAAACATTTTCCTTAGGTATGAAACAAAGGTTAGGCATCGCTATTGCTTTAGTGCACAATCCTAGTTTAATTATATTAGACGAGCCCACCAATGGGTTAGATCCGCAGGGCATAGCCGATATTCGACAATTGATACAACATTTAGCAAAGGAAGAAGGAAAGACGGTATTAGTTTCTTCGCACTTACTTTCTGAAATAGAGCAGGTAGCCCATCAAATATTAATAATTCACCAAGGGAAGAAAATGGTGGAGGGGGTGACCAAGGAATTACTTGACCCACAAAAAAGAATTGTTCAAATAAAAACGACCGACGATGCCAATGCGCTACAACTCATTGCCGTAGGCAGTTTTAGCAATTATTTATTACCAAGAAAAGAAGGTATTTTTTTAAAAATTCCTACTTATGAAATTCCCTTACTCAACGAAACACTTGTAAAAGCAGGTGTTGCCTTACTTGGTATTGAAACTAAGAATTCTTTAGAGGATTATTTTTTACAAATTACTTCAAACGCATAATTATGTGGTCTATTATAAATGTAGAATTGTATAAAATATTTAGACGCCCTAGAACCTATATTGCTTTTGGTGCTATAGCTGCACTAATTATAGTAATACAATTGGGTTTAAAAATTGATGGGAATACATATGCGGCATTTTTAATGAAGGATATTAATGACACTTTAACAGTAGACGGAAAAGTGTTGAATGGCTATTTAATTTGTTATATATTATTACAATTATTATTAGTGCATGTGCCATTATTGGTAGCATTAATAGCTGCAGATATGATTTCAGGAGAAGCCAATTTGGGAACCCTTCGTTTATTATTTACTACGCCCTTTAGCCGAACCCATTGGGTATTGGCTAAATTTATTGCAGCCAGTGTGTATACCATACTGTTATTAATTTGGTTGGCCTTTTTAGCGCTATTTGTAAGTATGTGGGTGTTTGGTACCGACGATTTATTTTTAATGAAATCTAATTATGTAGTGCTTATCCAACAAAACGATGTTTTGTGGCGCTATGTGGGTGCTTTTGTATTTGCTAGTTTTTCCTTGTTAACGGTTACTAGTCTTGGTTTTTTGATGTCCAGTTTGTCTAATAATTCAATTGGCCCTATAGTGGGCACCATGAGTGCCATTGTATTTTTTACTATTTTAAGTACTTTAAATATTCCCTTATTTAATTTGGTGAAGCCTTATTTATTTACCACACATATGAATAATTGGAAAGAATTTTTTGACATACAAGTAAATGCCAATAATGAAGCCATTCATGGCAGTATTTTAAATATACCTAAAATTAAAAACTCTTTATGGGTGTTAACCTTTCATATTATTTTATTTGTAAGCGCATCTATTATTATCATTAAGAAAAAAGATATCCTTAGCTAAGCCTATCATGAAAAAAAATACAATTTTATTCTTTGCCAGCAGCTTATTTTCCTTATGCTTACTTATTTCAGTAACTGCATTGGCACAAACCGATCCTTTAATTGAGAAAGTGGCTCAAAAATTAGCATTGGTAAACGATTATGTGGCAGAAGGAACTATGAAGACGGATGTTTCCTTTATAAAAGCTTCTTTAGGAAAAGTGAAAGTATATTTTAAAAAGCCCAATTTATTAAAAGTAAAAAAGGAAGGGGGCATTTCTTTATTGCCTAGAGGAGGTGTTTCGCTTACAATTAATTCCTTATTAAATACCAAGCAGTATACCACTATACCAGTGGGAACACAATTACTAAATGGTAAAAATGTTAGTGTCATTAAGTTGATCCCTACAGATGATAATTTAGACTGGGTTATTTCTACATTATGGATTGATCCTTTGGAGGCATTGGTGTATAAAACAGCTACTACCACTAAGGAAAATGGCAGTTATGAAATTAATATGCAATATGGTGAGTATGCCAAACAGGGGCTGGCTAGTAAAATTATTTTTAGTTTTAATACTAAAGATTATAAATTGCCTAATGGAATTACTTTAGAATTTGGAGATGAAGATCCTACAGCTAAGCAAAAGGCGCTTAAAAATAAAAAAGGAACCATCGAAATTACTTATTCAAAGTATACCATTAATAAAGGCATACCCAACAATATTTTTTAAAGATGAGAGTATTATTTCTACTTCTATTTTTTGTTACTATACTGAGTAGGAATAATGCGCAAGCCCAATTACCAACCAATACTTTTTCTAAAAGCCTTGAAGCTGCAGTTTTTTTGTTTGATAAAAGTCAAACGCAGGAAAACTATGAAGTAGCCTTTTCTGCAATGGAGGAATTGCATAAGCAGGAACCTTCGGCATGGCTGCCTGGCTATTATGCAAGTATTATTAAAGCTAGAATGGCATTGAAAAAAATGGGGAATGCTGATAAGCTTGCTGATGAAGCAATCAAATGGTTGACTATTACCAAGGCGATACACAATAGTGATGAGGTTTTATGTTTGGAGAGTTTGGTATATACTTCTAAAATGTCGGTAAGTCCAACTTTTAGATGGAAGGCTTATGAAACTAGAATTAATAAGCCATTAGAGCAGGCTATTGCCTTAAATAAAAATAATCCAAGAGCTTATCTTTTAAAAGCCAATATACAATACAAAATGCCTGCCTTTTTTGGGGGAGGATGTAATACGGCAATGCCAAATCTGCGTCAAGCGAAGCGTATTCTAGATCAACAAAAAAATGAATTTACGGTAATGCCACATTGGGGTAGACCCATTGTAGAAGAATTGATCAAAGCTTGTCCTTTGTAAACTTTTCCTTGCAATAGTTTTTGTTCTAAGTGTTGAGTATTATCCACACTTTAGAAAATCTCCGAACGAATAAGTTTAATTAGAATTACGGGTTATTCATTTTTAATTTCGTGAATTTAGCTTGAAATAATATTATTTTAAATGATATATAATTATATATCTTTGTAAAATCAAGCTAAATGATAAAAAAAGTTAAGGAAATGATTAAATTAATTGAAATAGATGGCTGGTATTTACATACTCAAAAGGGAAGTCATAAACAATATAAACATAGTATTAAAAAAGGGAGAGTCCCCATACCTGATCATGGTAAAAATGAGGTATTAGAGCATATGGTAGTGAAATCTATTTTAAAACAAGCTGGATTATTGTAAAAGATAATAGTATAATTATGAAAAAAAATATCGTTGAAATTTTCTTTGCAAGTAAAAACTTTTCAGCACATGTACCGCAACTTCCGGGATGTATATCTACAGGAAAAACTCCTGATGAAATTAAAGCTAAAATTCATGAAGCAATCCAATTTCATTTGGATGGAATAAAGGAAGATGGCGATAAGCTTCCAGTTTCATTTAGAGGGAAATACGAATTGGTATTTAAATTTGATACACAAAGCCTGCTAAAATATTATAAGAATGTAATTACTGGATCGGCATTAGAGAAATATTCTGGCATCAATCAAAAACAATTGAATCATTATGCAAATTTGCATAGAAAACCGAGAATAGATCAAGTTAAAAAAATTCAAGCAGCCTTTCATAATTTAGGGAAGGAGCTAATGGCAGTTGAATTGTAAAATAAAAATAGTTAATCCATCCCCTCTAAGGTTTCATCCTTAGCACCTGCAAACATACGTGCACTCATTTTTTTCATTGGATTAGATCGCATGTCTTTATATCCTTGTCTTGCGTGTATAATTCTTGCACACTCAAATATGCTGGCTGTAAAAGAACCCGCATCGGCTTTATTTTTTCCTGCAATATCAAAGGCTGTACCGTGATCGGGACTGGTTCTTACAATGGGTAACCCTGCTGTAAAATTGACGCCTTCGCCAAAAGCCAATGATTTAAAAGGTATTAAGCCTTGATCATGGTACATCGCTAATACGCCATCAAATTTTTCATGTGCACCTCTTGCAAAAAAAGCATCTGCCGAATAAGGGCCGTATACCAACATTTGTTGTTTACTTTCTTTAATAGCAGGTTTTATTATTTCAATTTCTTCTTTTCCTATTAAGCCCTCATCACCTGCGTGTGGGTTTAAGGCCAATACGGCAATGCGAGGCGCATCAATACCAAAATCTTTTTTCAAGCTACTATTTAAAATACTTAGCTTTTGTTTTATTTTATCTTTGGTAATATGCTGGCCAACTTCCTGTATGGTTACATGTTCGGTGACCAATGCCATTCTTAAATTATCTGCAACTAATAGCATTAAGTTTTCAATATTGCCAAATGCATGTTGCAAATAAGGGGTATGCCCACTAAAATTAAAACTAGGCGATTGAATATTTTTTTTGTGAATTGGAGCCGTAACGATCCCATCAATTTGTTTATTTTTTAAAGCAGCTACTGCAGCTTCTAAAGATATCAATGCATATTTCCCTCCAATTTCTGTCATCTCTCCTGGTGTAATGGCCACTTCTTCTTCCCAGCAATTTACCAAGTTCACTTGCTTCGTATTTAATTTAGCTAGATCTGTTGCAGCAGCAAAATTGATCGCGAACTCTGGAAGCCCTTTTCTATAAAAATTAATAGATTTATTATTGGCAAAAATGACAGGCACAATAAAGTCTAATATTCTACTATCAGATAGTGATTTAATGATTAATTCTATACCAATACCGTTTAAATCGCCGCAGGTAAAGCCTATAATTGGTTTTCTGATGTCTGGGTGCATATCCATTTGATTAGGCTGTAAAAGTACGCACAAAAACCTAACTTTGCCTCATGCAATACACGCTAAAAAAGTCGCTGGGTCAACATTTTTTAAATGATGCTCAAATTTGTAAGGATATTCAGGAGGTATTGCTACAGCAGGAAATTAAGCAATTACTTGAAGTGGGTCCAGGAGCAGGGGCTTTGACTAAATATATCCAGGATATTCCAAAGGAATCGTTTAAGGCGATTGAATTAGATCGAGAAAAAGTAGCTTTTCTAAGTCAAGAATATCCTGAATTAAAAGATAAATTAATACTAGCCGATATTTTGGAGGCTGCGATTCCGTTTGAAAATGATTTTGTGGTGGTGGGCAATTTCCCTTACAATATTTCTACACAAATTGTTTTCAAAATATTAGCATGGAAAGAGCAAGTGCCTATGATGGTGGGTATGTTTCAAAAAGAAGTAGCGGAACGAATTGCAGCCAAGCCCAATTCAAAAGCATATGGTATTTTAAGTGTTTTAACGCAGGCTTTTTACGACGTCACTTATTTGTTTGATGTGCCACCTACTGCTTTTACGCCTCCTCCTAAAGTGATGAGTGGTGTGATTAAATTTACCCGCAAAGATGTTTTCCCGAAATTCGTTTCTGAAAAATTATTTTTTCACATCGTTAAAATGGCTTTTGGACAAAGAAGAAAAATGTTAAGAAATCCATTAAAACCTTATTTTAGTGCAGCGCAATTACAGGATCCTCTTTTTACCAAAAGAGCGGAAAACCTTACTTATGAAGACTATGCTGCGTTAACTTTTAAAATGCATATTGAATAAAATGGCTTTGAAAATTATTATAACAGCACCCGTGCATCCTTTTTTATTGGATACTTTTCAACAAAAAGGATATGAGGTTCAATACGAACCTGCCATAAACTACGAGGCTTTGATGCAATGTATTGATACAGCACATGGGTTAATTGTAACCACTCGTTTAAAAATTGATGCTGCTATTATAGAAAAAGCCAATCAATTAAAATGGATTGGGCGCATTGGTAGTGGGATGGAATTAATTGA
>CAINWZ010000090.1 GCA_903854725.1 uncultured Bacteroidota bacterium | reverse complement strand
TAACTGCCTCATGGAGGTTCGAGCCCTCCCCCTACAGCCAAAAAAAAGAAACAATCTATGGTTTTTACACCATAGTTGTTTCTTTACTGCGTAAAACCCGAACTTCAAGTTCTATTTTGATTTAGTATTCAACTTTGCTTTATCTAGTTGCGCCTCTAAATAGGGGATCCCAAAAATGTGCGTCCATCCAAATATCCTCAAACCATTCGTTATTTTCCAAATGGCTTCTCCTCTAAAACTTTCCTTATCATCTGGCAAGTGACTAACTTTATCAAGCGCATCTGCTAATTCTTTTTGGGTTTTGTAATCCTTAATTTCTATAGGCAATTTATCAGTAATTAAATTCTTCGCCCTAAGCAAAGCTTCTGTTAAGAATGTTTTATCATTCGTATACTTATAACCTAAACTTAGCCCATGTATGGTTGATAAGTAAGATTCCATCTGATGATTAATCGAAGGATTATCTCTTTGAAAGGTTACATGTGTAATTAAAGCTTTTTTTACACTTTCATCACCAGTTATTTGTAAATACTTATATAAACCGTGTGTGATATAGTTTTGAGAATACCCATATCGATCTATCACTAAATTTCCACCTTGATCTGTATTTTTTTGAAGCTCCAGCATTATTCCCACTCTGTCTTTTAGCTCCTTGAAATAGCTTTCTTTTTTAGTTACATCATATAATTCCGCTAAATTCCAAACAGACAAATACAATCTTCTTCCTCTTAAGTCAGAAAGACCCCAAATTCTTCTTAAATATAAATCACCTGTTTCTTCGGCAACATCAAGCGCTCTATGATTACCTGTTAAATAATAAGACGCCAACCAGCCTTGTACCCAAACGTGAGCAGTTAATAAAGATGTGAAATGTTGGCTTGCATGCCTACGCCCCATGCCAATATAAGGACTTGCACTTCTTGTTGCTGTATCATTGTAATTAAAGTAGTCAATGGTATTATTAGTCTCCCCGGTATATTTTGGGATACTTGGCCAATGGATATTATCTACATCCATCGTGTGCTGACTATTTGCTTGTGCTGTTAAATAATAATCTCTACTTCCCGTACGCATAAATTCAAGCCACCACATATAATCATTTGCAGGTTCGTTATTATCCCATGTGTTCCATTTCCCTTTTACATAATATGTTTGAAAATCACCGTAATCCAACATACCATACCAAGGCTCCCACTTTTGATTAAATTTCATCCACTCAAACTTATAATCTAAGCTACGCTCTAGTTCGGGATGCTTCTCGGTTCTAATTCCAAATTCACCGTAAACATCACTTTTCGAATACCATTCTGGAGTGGTGTGTGATACAGGTGGGTCAAGAAAATATTTAAAATTACTTACCAATTGTACTTGTGCTACTTTGGCATCGTAGAATTGGTATACCATTTCAGTAGTCTTAGCAAGGCCTTGTGCAAAATTACCAACCATTTCACTGTCAAATTGGTCAGTTGCTCTTGCAAAACTCATTGGAGAAACATTAGGAGACCATATATAACTAAATATTTTATTGTCGTCCCCTTGAATGGCAATTTCCTTTGGATACTCCTCAAAAAAATTGCGAATGCCTACTCCTACACCCCACTTTTTATCTGTAAGTGTTACCCATCCAGACATTTTTTCTTTGTTTAGCACTTCTGCGCCACCTAATTTTAAAGTACTTGTAAACCCATTAGATTGAACTGTAGGTGTAGTTGTACTTATTGGTGGGAGCCTATTTATATTTGGACCAGATTGTAAAAGTGAAACATTTTGATTATTCACCTCTGCATCATACAAGTTTTCTGCTCCTGGATTTATCCAGGTACCATTAAAATATCCAGTTTGAAAATGCTTGCTTGCATCCAATTTATAATTTAACTGGAAACCCGCATCTGCAATTCTATCGTTCGGAATCATCCAGCCTTTATCTCCTTTTAATTTTTGCTCATCTACAATACTTTTATTTTGAGTGGCGATTGACATATACTGACCGTCCATTTTAGTATGCATATCAGGATCACCCGTATAAATAATTGAATGCAGCACTTTAATATAAGACTTACCAGCATAAGCGTGAATTCTCAGTATAAAGGGTGATGAATTATTATCTTTATTTTTATAAAGATAATTTCCTTCTACTCTAATGATGGCATGTAATGGCCCAGATCCTTTTTCTAATACAGAATGAGTAATTTTAACGTTCGAAGTATCAACGCCTGAGGCATCTAAAATATCTAAAAAGCTTCCTCTAGTTTTACTAGACTCTGCAATTACATCTTTGTCATCAAAACCATTTTTATCCAAATCCAGCTGCACCTTATCCAAAAATCCACCACCCAAACGATTAATCGTAAATTGTAAAGGTCCTGTATTAACTCTAACCCTTCCTGCTGGTCTTTGATTGTTTTCTACTACTACTCTGTCACCTGGAAATTCTTTTCGAACCACATCATTTCCAAATTCAAGTGTGTAATTATTTTGAGCTTCAGAAAAGAAAAATACCCAGATCCACTTTACACTTTCTGATATAGGCGCCCAAGTGCTTACGATAGTTATTTGAGAAGGAATCTCTTGCCCCATAGAGTTTAATACCCTCACTTTATTACTTGTTTGTAATTTACCTTTGGGAAAAGGTATACCTAGTAATTGTGGAGCACCTGAAACATTCTTTTCAATCACTAAAGGAATTTTCTCTGACGCTAATAAACTGTTTATCAATATAAATTGACAAATGAATAGTAGTAAAAAGTTGCTTTTTTTCATAGTAGAATTTTAAAATGAACCTATTAATGGGAATAAATTATTTAATTTGACTGTTATTAATTAAAGGCTTGGCCCATATTCCTATAGAAAGAATATAGCCAAAAGTGATAAATAAAAAGAGCATACCATATTTAAGCGTATAATGATCTCCCAGCACACCTACTATCAAAGGGATAATCGCGCCTCCACAAATACCCGTCATTAAGATACCTGCAAAAGAACCATGGTGTGTGGAAACCGAGTTAAGGCCTAGTGAAATAATAATTGGATACATTACTGCAATAAAGAAGCCTACTGCCGGAAATGCATATAAAGTAATACTAGATCCTCCAAATAAAGCAATGGCTAAAGATAAAATTGCCAATGCAGTAAATAGAATCAAGATATTTCTAGTATCAAATAATTTAACTAAAATCAAACCTACAAATGTTCCTGCCGTCATCATACCCCAAAACCAAGAAACTACTTGAGCACCTACGGTTTGTGAGTCATAACCATGATATGTAAATAAAAATTGTGAAATCCAATTGGCAACACCCTGTTCAGAACCCACATAACAAAATATACCTAAAAAATATAGTAATACTGTTTTGTTTTTTAATAGTTCGATATGGACTTTAAAGGCACCCGCCTTTTCGTCTTCCTTTAATTCAATCTTTGGAAAGCTGAACGCAGCAATCACCAATATCATGATTAAAGAAATAAAGGCAAATAACCAATAAAAGGAAACCCATGTTAAATTTGAAGGAACCACTTTGTTTAATAAATAAAATAAGGTATTATTGTTTGTGCTCATATTTTGAGATAAATAAGTATACACAAGCGGACTAATAAAAGAAGCTAGTCCAAAAAATAATTGCCCCATTAAAGAATAAAAAGAAAACTCTGCTTCCCCGCCAGCCGTCCTAAGTAGTGGATTAATCACCACCTGCAGCATTGCCATGCCAGATCCGATTAAAAACAAAGAAATAATGGCCATATTGTATTTTGGATACAATCCAAAAAGTAAGGCACCTAGAAATGCTATACCGAAAGCAAAAAGCATAACAAATTTTCCACCAAATTTTTCAGTCATTATGCCAGCAGGTATGGACATAAAACCATAAGCAACAAAGAAAGCAAATGGTAGGAAAGAAACTAAAGTTAAACTTAAGCGAAAAGAATTAATAATTTCAGGAATAAGTGGGCCGATGATGTTTGTCAAAAAAGAAATGACAAAAAATGTCAACAATACCAAACCAACTATAAGGTAGTTCTTTTTCACTTTTAGTATTTAAATTCCTAGTCTTAACTAAATTAAGACTAGGAATTGGATTAATGTAAACTATTTGTTGGACAACATTGGGAACAATCTTCTAATATCTGCCTCTGTTGGCTGTGCGCCATATTCTGTTATTTCAAATGACTCAGCAAATTTAAAATTAGCAGCTTTTTCAGGAGAATACCATTTAGCTAAACCAGCTCTTTGAGCAGGGCTCATGCTTCTTCCCATCCAACGACTTTTTAACCAAGCTTTTCTTTCTTGAGGATCAGTTGGCACTTTAGTATCTATTTCACCGCCATTCGCCATAAAGGGGTTCCACTCATACATTTGAGAAGTGTGCTCATTTAAACCGTCTACTTTTTTATCTAGCACTTCATCAATACCCACTACAATATCATGACTAAATGGATTAGGCTTTTTAAAATTATCCTGCATGTATAAAAAAACTGGATTCTTTTTTAATGCAGGAACATCAGCAGCAACATTAGGAACAGCAACCATATAAGATGCATCTTCTACTAACTTACCTGCATTTCTATGATCAGGATGATAATCATTAGGACGTAAACCTAAAACTACATCAGCATTCCATTTTCTAATCTCACGAATAACTTGTAATCTAACATTCAAGTCTGGCAATAATTCACCATCATGATTATTTAGTACAACATATTCATCGATACCATATTGTTTTGCAGCACGTTGTGCTTCTTCTCTTCTTCTCTTTCCTAATACACCGCCCCCTTGCGCATAGTGACCAGCGTCACCATTTGTTAATGCGACAAATTTAACAGCAACGCCCATTTGTGCTAAAAGAGCAGCTGTTCCACCCATTTTAGAATCTGCATCATCTGGGTGTGCAAAAACAGCTATGACTCTAATTCTTTTATCTGTAGTTGTTTGTGCATTTGAATTCAAATTGAAAACAAAAATGAATGATACGATAGCAATTAAAACTTTTTTCATTGTAGATATTTTTATTATTATTAATTATAAGCCTGGATTTTGAACTAATTTTCCGTTTGATACATCAATTTCTTTTTGGGGAATCGCAAATAGTAGTCGAACACTAGATTCTGGTATACTTAATTGAGCTGCCATTACAGATTTGGCTACACCAAATCTCAATAAATCTTGCCAACGTTGATTTTCTAAAGCAAATTCTACTCTTCGCTCATCTAATAATTTCTGTGCAAAAGTACCAGGAGTAGTAGCACTAATAGCAGGTAAGCCAGCTCTAGCTCTAACCTGATTGATATACGTATAAGATTGTGTAGATTCTCCTAAAGCTTCCGCTAACATTAATAATACATCTGCATATCTTGAAACATACCAATTATTATCACCATCAAATGTGGTGGTTTGAGTAGAAATATATTTTAAAGAGTACGTTGTATCTGGTGTTTTTTTATTTGTATATATAGATTTTGCATAACGTAAATCACCGGTTTTATAGGCAGTCAATAAATCAGGGTTCATCGTCATAGGAGTATTACCTCCACCTACACCGCCAGATCTACCTAAAATAGAAGCAAAATATTCAAAATACCCACTTCCCTCTCCTTGGCCTCCGGTTTTATATTGAACTTCAAAAATAGATTCTGGGCCATTTTCATTTGCTGCACCCCATAATTTCGCATAATCAGTTGCTAAACTATAATTTTTAGAATCTACTACTTTATTCAAAGCAGTAATAGCAGCTGCTTTATCTCCATTGGTTAAAGAAACTTTTCCAAGTAATGTATTCACAGCCCCACTTGTTACGCGTCCAATATCTACACCAGTATATTTTGCAGGCAATAAGGGTTCCGCTTGGGTTAAATCTTTAATAATCTGATTATATATATCTGTTGCAGGGTATTGCTTCAAATCTACATCTTGGGGAGATGCCACATCAGTTAACTGTAATGGTATATTACCAAAAATAACTGCTAAATTAAAATACAATAATGATCTAATATAAAGCGCTTCCCCCTTATATCTTTTCTTTAAAGCGTCAGGCACAGCAGAAGCGTCAATTTTATCAAGGATGATATTGCAACGTGCAATCCCTTTATAAGAATCTGACCATGCAGAAGATAATTCATTTGCAGTTGTAATTTCTTTAAAGAGCTCCACTTCACATAGAGAGGCAGCAATACCATTACAACCTCCACCATTGTATGTATTATCAGACCTCATTTCATTAAGTAATAAGTATGTTTTGCCATACGTGCCATTCAATTGAAGTGCATCATATACACCATTAATTGCAACAGCAAAATCAGCCTCTGTTTTATAGGCAGATTGAATATTTCTTTCAGAAATTGGAGTTAATTCAGTGAATTCTTTGCTACATGATGAATGTATAAGAATTAATAAGACATATAATATATTTTTTTTCATATTCGTTTATTTATTCTTTTTAATTAAAATGAAAGATTAAATCCTAATAAGAAAGTTCTAGAGATTGGATATGCTCCATAATCTTCTCCCGGAACAAGGTTGTTCGTTGCTTGTTGTTGTACTTCTGGATTAAAACCTAAATATTTTGACCATATCAATAAATTAGTACCAGTTGCATACACTCTTGCTTTTTTAGAAACTCCTTTAATAGGGAATTCAAAACCTAATGTTACATTTCTTAATCTAACATAAGATCCGTCTTCAACTTGAAAAGAAGATGGTCTCATATTAAAACCATGCAATCCAGAGTTACTATCTCCTCTAGGAATTTTACCATTACCTGGTTGTTCAGCAGATACCCATCTATTTTTATATTCAGCATAAGAGTTAAAATTGGCTTCCCCATTTAAAAGGTGCCTTTGGGTCAAATTCAGAATTTCTCTACCCTCTACGCCTTGCACAAAGATGCTTAAATCAAAATTGGCATATCTAAATTTATTAGTGATGCCATAAGTAAAATCAGGCATGTAGTTTCCAAGTGTAGTTCTATCTAATTGCGTGATTTGTCCATCACCATTTACATCTTTGAACTGTAAATCACCAGGTCTTGCACCTCCTGCACCAACTAATAAATCTTTTGGTGCAGCTTTAATTTGATCCATTGTTTGATATACGCCAACAACTTGATAGCCATAATAACTTCCAACAGGATCTCCAATTCTGGTGATATGTCTTATATCACCTGCACTACCAACACTCAAAATAGGATCTCCAGTTGGTCCAAGTTTTAAAACTTTATTTCTGTTAGCACTGATATTAAAATCTGTTGTCCATTGAAACTTACCTACTGTATTTCTTGTATTTAAAGTAAACTCAAGTCCTTTGTTTTCAACCTCTCCTACATTCGTCAAGGCAGTTGTAAATCCAGCAGAAGAAGCAATATTTACATTCAACAATAAATCTGATGTAATGCTATTATAATAGTCAAACCCACCATAAATACGATCATTAAATAAACCAAAGTCTAAACCAATATCAAATTGCTTTTTAGACTCCCAGCTTAATTTGTCATTGTTTAAGGTTGATCTTCCAATACCATTAATAAGCGTATTACCTAAAACATAATTGGCGTTATTAAGTAAACCAATTGAGCCATAGTTAGGAATTTGGAAGTTACCAGTATAACCATAACTTGTTCTAAGTTTCAATTCATTCACAAATTCAACATTTGACATAAATGATTCTTGGTCTATTCTCCAACCAGCAGAAATGGATGGGAATACACCTGTTTGATTACCAGTACCAAATCTTGAAGACTTGTCAGATCTAATTAATGCAGACAATAAATATTTGTCTTTATAGGAATAATTGGCTCTTGCTAAGGCAGAAACTAAAGTCCATTGTTCTTTAGTGGCAGATCCTCCAGTAACAATACCTCCACTAATGGTCGTTACTTGGTCATCAGGAAAACTATTTGCCTGGATAAATTGCAAGTCATTATTTTGCTTTTGTGCAGTATAACCAGCAAGTAGTGTTATTGTGTGATCATTAACTGTTTTAGAATAATCCAATGTATTTTCCCAAATCCAATTTAATCCTTGTGAAGAACTAGATTTTGCAAATGGATCAGGCTTTGTTGCTCCTCTATATAATAAAGTAACACCTTTATAATAGGACTGCTGATAATTGTCTAGATCAATACCGATATAAGTCTTGAATGACAAATCAGGTAAGATATTATACTTAAGATAACTATTACCGAAAATTCTAAGATTACGAATATTTTCCTTAATGGCAGCCATTGTTGCTAATGGATTATTAGCAGTTGTCATATAAGCACCAAGTTGATTTTGGTTATCAGACTGATTAATACTTCCATCAGGCAAATAAGGTTTAATCACTGGCGAGTGCACCATTGCATCATAAATAATCCCTGGAGGTAATGCAAAATAAGGTCCATTGGCTGGTAAACGATTATTATCTGTAAAAGCAATATTTATACTAGAACCTACTTGTAATTTTGAGGAAATTTCATCTACTATATTTGATCTAAAAGTATAGCGATCAAATTTAGAACCTTTGATGGTACCCTCTTCCGTATAGTATCCAGCTGAAGTATAATAGGTCATATTATCTTTCCCACCACTAACAGATAAATTATAATTAGAAACCATGCCTTTTGAAAGGACTAAGCCTAACCAATCTGTATTGGTTCCATCCCAGTTGATATATTTGTCTGGCATTAAGAAATTAGCTTGCGTTCCTCTTCCTGCATTTGTGTTAGGATCGTATAAAGGATTAAATGTTTTACTTGCTGGATTCGTCGGGTCGTTAGTTTGTAAATAATTATTATTTCTAGTTTCTTTAGTATACTGTATTAATTCTTCGGAGTTCATTAAATCTGGTAAATTCATCGCTTCATTAACACCCGTGTAAGCATTGAATGAAAGTTGTTTTTTATTTTTTACCCCTTTTTTAGTAGTGACCATAATGACACCATTAGAACCTCTTGATCCGTAGATACCTGCCGCAGAAGCGTCTTTTAATACTTCAATAGAAAGTATATCATTTGGATTGATAGTTGTAAATGGATTAATTTTTGGAACTGTGTAAGCCTCTGTTCTTTGTCCTATATTTTGTTGCAAACCCGTATTGCTTGAGATGGGCAAACCATCAATTACATATAAAGGATCGTTTCCTGCTGAAATAGAAGCAGAACCTCTAATTCTTATAACTGGAGCCGAACCAGGTTCTCCAGAAGGAACTGAAACTTCTAAACCTGCAACTCGACCTTGAATTGCATTCTCAAAACTACTTACAGCAATCTCTTTAAGTTGTGATTCATTAATACTAGCAATAGCACCGGTAATTTCTTTTCTTTTTTGTTTACCATAACCTATAACTACCACTTCATCTAATGACTTTGAATTTAATTTTAATACCACATTTAAATCACTAGACTTGCTTGCTAAAACTTCTTTATTTAAGTAGCCAACATAGCTAAAAATTAAAGTGTTATTAACTGTAGATAATTTAATTTGATACTTTCCATTGTCATCAGTCGTACTTTTAAACGAAGAACCTTTGACTGTCACATTCACTCCTTTGAGTGGTTGACCATCTTCAGACGCTGTAACAACCCCAGAAATTACAGTATCAGCTATAGCAGATGATAAAGCTGAAAAATTATTACTTGTTTTATTAGAGATGACAATGTTTTTATCATCTATCAATTTCCATGTAACAGGAAGACCATCTAATATTTTATTCAAGATAACTTCAACATAAGCATCTTTAAACTGAGCTGTCACTTCTTTATTTGCTGGCAATACATCATTGCTATAAAAAAAGCGATAGGTTGACTGTTTTTCAATCATTTTAAAAACAGTTTGGATATCAGCTCTTTCCGAATCCAACGATATTTTTTGCTGTGCAAAGTTTTTCGCAGAAAGCTGAATAGAAATGATAATTAATAAAAATCCAATTTTAACTCCTCTTGTAAAAGAGAAAAAATGATTGGCAATTGGAAAAAGTACTTTTTTTTCCATAGGTTTTCTTTTATTGGTTATTGATAAGCAAAATAAATCCATTGTTATAAAAATTATTACCGTCAACTTTGTAATCAAATAATTAATTCCTAGGAATTTTTTAATTTTTATTCAATTACAATATTTTTATCGTCTATTTTATAGTTAATATTTTTCGAATATTTTATTAATTGAAATACTTTTTCTAAACTCACATTTTCAAATACACCTGTATATCTATAATGCTTTACTTTCTCTTCTTTGAAAGTGATATTAATTGCATATTTTCTTTCTAATTCAATGGCAATTTTTTCGAGTGGTTGATTCACAAATACTAATTTGTCATTTAACCAAGAGGTTTCAGCTACTAAACTATCATGCCTCAAATAGGTTATGGTAGTCAATACTACCTTATTGTCATTGCTATTTGTAACCTTTGCTTGCGTATGAAGTTCATCTTGCTCTTTTGCAATAATTAATTTTTCAGTTGGCTTTAAAATAATGATATCCTCGGGTCTTGATTTTAGCGAAACTTCAATCTTACCTTTAATTAATGAGGTCTCCAATTCTTTATCTTGAGGATAATTTCGAACATTGAAAGAAGTGCCAAGCACTTTAATATTAATCTTGCCTGTATGAATTATAAATGGCCTTGAGCTATCATGTGCCACATCAAAATAGGCCTCCCCAACAAGGGTAACTTCTCTAGTTTTGCCTGCGGCAAAAGTTAAATAGGTTAATCTACTGTCAGTATTTAGACGAACGATGGTGCCATCTGGTAATTTGATAGAAGACTTTGAGCCTCTTTTAGTTACGACTTCATTTACAAAAGAGTTATCATTTTGTTTAATAACACTTTTATCTAAACGAAGAGAATAATTGATAAAGAAGGCAGTAAATACACACGCTGCAATACTTATTAAAGCAAGTTTCCTTTTGGAAAAACTAGATGATTTCGCTACCTGAGGCTCAAAAATATTGTCATTTGACGATTCAAACATTCCTGCCAATTGCATTTTAACAAAATGAGTCGCATATGCTTGATCTGCTTTAGATGCAGCTTCCTTGTCACAGTAAACGGGCTCAATCATTTGGTCGTATAAGTACTGCAAAGAAGGATTTGCGGTTAAAATAGTTGAAATTTCTGCCAACTGCGATTCAGTGGCATCACCAGAAAGCTTTAAGCTTAGCAAGTCAAAAAAATATTGTTCTGTTTGTTTATTCATGAGTATACTATACTAAGACTAAATTATGAGGCCTTGCCGTGAAGACAAATCCATTTATTTATCAAATTTGATTATTTGTACCTATTTTAAAAAATGCTGAAGGTCCATTCTAATTTTCCTCAAAGCAATCCTCATATGTGTTTCAATTGTATTTTGAGAGATTTCAAGCACTTTTGAGACTTCTTTATAGCTTAACCCTTCCTCTTTGATCAACCTAAATACCATTTGACACTTCATAGGCAAGGAGGCGATCACTTTATTAACTCTTTGATTAACTTCTGAATAAATATAAAGTTGCTCTGGATTCGCTGCATTGCTACTAAATTCTTCATTATCAATAGAATCGCTTAATGATTGTTGGTATTTTTTTGAACTTAGATAGGTAAAACAGGCATTTTTAACCGTTGTTATTAGGAATAGTTTCAAATGTTGAATTTGAGACAGCTTATTACCCATCTCCCAAATTTTTAACATAGTGTCTGAGACAATTTCTTCACTAATTGATTTGTCTCCAAGAATATTAAATGAAAACCTAAATAAAACTGGATGAAAATATAAAAATAGGTGCTTATAGGACTGCTCATCCCTATAATAAGCAACTTTGCTTTGGTGGTACAATAATTCTTGTGCTGATAGTTTCAATATTTTTTGTTTTAATTAAACACCTACCACTTTCTTAAATGTATCCATATCTATAGCCTTTTCATGTTTAGAAATAACCACAGTAGCCACTGCGT
>CAINWZ010000089.1 GCA_903854725.1 uncultured Bacteroidota bacterium | reverse complement strand
TCCGGATTGCGTTTGCCTTGCATCCACTCATCTACCGATTTTATTAATACATCAATAATTTCTTGTGCAGATAAATGACAAGAATTTTGAATTAAGCTTCTTAGTCTTTCATAATCATACATCTCACCAAGTAAATTGGGTGCTTCTGGTAAACCGTCTGATAATTGTACTAGTACATCACCTACCTCAAACTTTCTATTTTCTAAAATAAACTCCTCATCTCTTAAGCCGCCTAAAGGCAAGCCATTATTCATGAACTCTTCTACTTGCTTGGTGGCAGACTTGTATAAATAGATCGGTGGCATGGCCGCAGAACTTAAGAATACCTCGTCGTTAGTAATCTCTGCAATGTTTAAGCTCATTCTTAAAGTACCTAGGTCGATACGCTTAACCACCCCATTTAATCTTTGTAATATTTTATTAGGCTTTACTGGGCTAATGCCGTTCAAACCCGCTTTGGTAACCGATACCATCATACCAGAGGTAACCCCATGGCCAGTGGCATCTCCACAAACACTATAGATGACCCCGTCTGGTTGTGCAAAGAAATCGTAATAGTCGCCGCCCACTTCTGTCGATGAACGTATAAAAGTGGCAATATCTAAATCGGCTCTTTTGGGATTCTCCTTGGGAAGCATACTCATTTGTAAATCACGCGCAGCCGCTAATTCATTGTTTTTGCGGTCTTCTTCTATTTGACGTAAACGTTCTCTTTGTTTTCTTTTACCATTTAAATAGACACCTACAGCAACTAGAATTAAACCAATAGCTGTGATGATTAGAATTTTTTCTTGCTTGGCTCTTTGTTCGGCTAATTCAGCCTGTTTTATTTCTTCGTTGATGGCCATACTTTGAGCATCATTAGATTTAATATTATTGAAAATGGTATTTCTTAAATCTTCCGCAGCTTCTATGTATTTCAAGGCACTATCTTTATTTCCTTTTATCTTATACAAATCATGTAATAATAAATCGTTCTTTAACAAGCCTTCAGTAAAAGTAATATCCTTAGACATTTTTATAACTTCTGTTGCATAGTATATAGCTGAATCAATCTTATTTAAATTATAATAAGCAGAAGCCATTCCATAATTACTTTGAAATACATCTTTATAAAATTTGAAAGGGATAGCCAACGGAATTGTTTTTCTATAATAATCAATTGCTAGTTCATATTTTTTTGTAGCCAATAAAACATCTGCATACATTAAATAGGGAAAACTCATTTGACTTTTAGACTCATCATATAATTTAACCGCTTTTTTTATAAATTTTTCAGCATTCTCAAGATTATTAATTTGATAATATATTTTACTAGTATTCGAAATAAGTGCAATTTGATAGAAAGACGACAATTTGTCTAATTTTACATTTGCTAAATATTTATTTAGATACTCATTTGTCTTTGACTTATTTCCTAAGTATGCATAACAGCCAGCAATAGTAAAATATGAAGCACTAATATTATCAAAATTTTGATCTGGGATTGTTTGTCCATTTTCTTTTAGAATTTGAAAGTGCTTAAGCATTTCGAAAGAATAAAATAAAGCTATAGGGTAATTACCTAATACTCCATTATAAACACCTGATAAGAAATAATTAATAAAATATAGCTCTTGATGAAATTCGTTTTTTGTAGCGATTTCCTTAGCAATATTTAAATAATAAATGCAGGAATCTCCTTTATAATACTCATAATTCTGCCCTATATTTAAAAGTATTCTTACCTTTTCTTTTACATCAGATGTAGCTTCTGCTTTTTTAATGGAGTCGCCAAAGTGAAAATTGTTGTCAAATTGAGCATGAGAGTAGCCCGTAATTAGCAAAAATGCGATTGATAATGAAACTATTTTTTTCATCGTAAATTATTTTTTCTTTGTTACTACCAATGTAATATCATCCGGATTGCGTTTGCCTTGCATCCACTCATCTACCGATTTTATTAATACATCAATAATTTCTTGTGCAGATAAATGACAAGAATTTTGAATTAAGC
>CAINWZ010000088.1 GCA_903854725.1 uncultured Bacteroidota bacterium | reverse complement strand
GTATAGTAGGAAAGAAAATATATTGGTTTTTCCCACAGGCCTAATAAATACCATCATATATATTTATTTAAGTTTAAGGGGACATCTTTTGGGAGAAGCGAGTGTGAATGTATATTATACGGGCATGAGTTTATATGGATGGTATTTATGGACAAGAAAAAATAAAACAAACCAAGAAATTATTTTACACATAACAAAAAGCAATGGGAAAGAATGGGCACAACAGCTTTTGTTTTTTGCGGGGGTTTATGTAGTCATTTATTTTTCTTTGGTGTATATAAAACAAGCTTTTGCCCCAGAAGCTATACCCTGGGCGGATGCACTAGCAAGCGCTTCTGCCTATACGGGTATGTGGTTGATGGCAAAGAAAAAAGTGGAAAGCTGGTTTTGGTGGATAGTAACCAATATTGCCTCCATACCTCTATATTTTATAAAAGGATATGCATTTACTAGTGTTCAATTTATAGTTTTGTTAGTACTAGCCATTGCGGGCTGGATATCTTGGAGCGAAAAAGCTAAAAACGCACAACATGCTTAGTGAAAAAAATACAACTAGTATAAATAAACTTCAAAAAATTGTAATACTGGGTCCCGAATCAACAGGCAAGTCAACACTATGCCAACAACTAGCCAAACACTATGGAGCAACCGATTGCAAAGAATATGCTAGACAATATTTACAGGAAAACGGCACAAAATATACTTTCGAAAACTTATTAACAATAGCACAGGGACAATTAACATTAGAGGATGAAGCGATAAAAAAATCCAATCTGTTTTTAGAAAAAGGGAAAAATAAATTAATTATTGACACCGATATGTATGTAATGAAGGTATGGTGTGAATATGTTTTTAATAATTGTCATACCTATATACTAGATCAAATACACACAAGACAATACGATCTTTATCTCTTATGTGATATTGATTTACCATGGTCTCCAGACGAAATGAGAGAATATCCAGATGAAAAACCAAGAAAAGAATTATTTGCTATCTATAAAGATATTTTAATAAATCAAAAAACACCATGGGGAATTGTTAGTGGATTGGGAGCGGATAGAACAAACAACGCCATAAAAATTATTGACGCATTATTATTTTAATAATGCAATTACATCTTCATCCGTTTCTATATTATTCATCTCTCTTAGAATTTGAGGATACCTCCATGAAACCCTTCTGGTCATTGGGCTTGCGGTAAATTTCTTTGGATTGGGAAATCCAGCAACAATCATTGCAGCTTCAGCTCTTGTTAAGTTTTTTGCAGATTTATGAAAATAATGTTGTGCAGCAGCTTCTATTCCAAAACAACCAGGCCCCGTTTCAATAACATTTAGGTAAACCTCTAAAATTCTTTTTTTACCCCAGATAATTTCCACTAAAAAAGTAAAATAGATTTCTGGAATTTTTCTAATATACCTATCATACCTACCCCCCTGCCATAGAAAAACATTCTTGGCAACTTGTTGTGAAATTGTGCTAGCCCCACCACCCAGTGGTATCTTTGACCGCTTACTTTTCTTTTTAGGGTGTAAACTTTTTTCAATAGCATCCCAGTCAAAACCCATATGATCTGTAAAAGACTGGTCTTCGCTAGCAATAGCAGCTAATTTAATATTGTAAGACATATTGTTCCAAGAAACATAATCTCTTTGTAATCCCAACCCAAAAGCATTTGTTATTTGTGTGATGGTTATGGGCGGCTCTATAAATTTTGTAATGAGCACATACAAAAAAGAGCTTAGAAAAAGATAAAGAATAATACGACGTATTTTTTTTAGCACAAATACAATTTATAAGATTTCTACGCTAAAACGTTTACCAATAGGTCGGTAATCAGGATTTGATCTTTTAACAAAAACACCCGTCAGCCAAGCAGCTAAACCACCAGCAATACGAGGCATATTTTTACTATCAAACACAGCATCCCCCTTTATAACAGAATTAATTATATTTAAACCAACATAACCAATACCCCCTGCTTTTAGAAAAGTACCATTGGTAAATACACTTCTAAAGTGACCCCGATCTTTTGCAAAAGCACGTATTTCATTAATGTGTAAAACCAAACGACCCAGCTTCAATGTGTCTTGCCCGTAAGTGCCAAACATAGTAATGGCGCCTTGTAATGCAAATTGGTTTATTTGAATCGAGTCATTTTTTATCCAATCAATATAGCCTGTTAACCACTGTGCATTACTAAATTCAAAATTTATATAATCCCCCGAAGTAAAGGACCTTACAATTATGCCACGATCCTTCAATAATAAAAGACTACCACCCTGAGCCCTCACTTGAGAAGTAATAGCACAGAAAAGGAATAAAAGAATGGAAAAACTATATATAAATTTTTTCTTCACCGTAGCAATTTACGTCTTTATTTCTAATTAAAACCTTTAGCAACCGCCCTTATTAATAGGAAAACGAACCATAAAACAAGACAGCACTAAATACCAAAATAATGACACCAGCAATTCGATTGATAACAACCATATTGTGTTGGGTTAGCTTTGGACGAAGCTTTCCGGCAAGGGCAACTTTTAATAAATCAGATAACAATACAAATAGTAAACAAGTTCCAAAGACCAAAAGCTTATAGGTTATTGGATTACTAGTTTCTGTGGCAGTTGTGCCAATGGCTGCAGTCCAAGCAAACCAAAATAAAAAGACACTTGGGTTTAAGGTATTCATAAAAAATCCCGATGCAAAAATTGCCAACAAGTCTCGCTTTCGCATCAACTTTTCTTTATCCTCTTCACCTTCTTGAAAAACAATTTTTTTAAAAAACAAAGTATAGATACCGGTAGCTAATAAAAAACTCGCACCTACTAATGCAATAACCGATTTGTGCGTTAGTGCTAATGAAAATACTACCGTAAAAATATTGCAGATAAATAATAAGCTAATATCACTTAGAGAAACACCAGCAACAAATATATAACCCGCTTTGCGCCCGTTGGTTAAGCTTTGTTTTAAAATAGCAAAAATTACAGGTCCAATGGAAATACTCAAAATAAATCCAAGTAATAAACCCTTTACAATCGGTGCTATCATATTTTAATCGATAAAATTTTTCCAATCACGTAGCATCTCACCTTTAATAACTCTAGGAAATTTATGCTGGCCACCAATTTTACCCTTACTTCTTAAGAAATCCATAAAAACACTTTCTTTTAAAACAGTAACACTTACATTCTTTAAAGCGCTTTTTCGTTCAATGGCATAGTCATCATTTAATTCAATTAATTTCTGGTCAATATTTTTTGCTAATAAAGACGCGTCTACTGTTTGATCACAGGCGACATACCAATGATGTCCAAATAAATTTTCAAAAGGCTCACCCGTGACACCATATTCTGGAATAGATAAATTCATTTCTTCACTTACCAATTGAATAGCCTTATTCATATTGTCTACGCTCAAATGCTCACCCACTAAGCTTAAAAAGTGTTTGGTTCTTCCCGTAATAATTATTTCTGCATTCGCTTTGTCTATGAATCGAACGGTGTCACCAATTAAATAACGCCAAGCTCCGGCAGCAGTGCTTATTAATATTGCATAGTCTTTATCTTCCTCAACTTCATGAATTAATAATGCAGTGGGGTTTTCTATCATCTCTCCATTTTCATCAAAATTAATATCATCAAAAGGGATGAATTCAAAAAAGATATGTTGGTTAAAAGACAAACGCATACCTGCACCATTTTGTTTATCCTGCCAAGCTAAAAAACCCTCGCTAGCTAAATAAGTTTCAATATAGGTAATGGGTTTTCCTAATAACTTTTCAAAACCATGTTTATACGGCTCGAAGCTTACACCGCCATGTGCAAAAAAATCAAGATTAGGCCAAATTTCATGAATGTTATTAAGCTTATATTTTTCAATAACCATTTCAATACACATTTGAATCCAAGCCGGCACCCCCACAATAAAACCAATATCCCATTGAGGTGCTTTTTCTACAATTTCTTTTAATTTTTTATTCCAATCTCTTTCTTTGGCAATTTTTTTCCCGGGTTTATAAAATGGCTGAAACCAGAAGGGTGCTTTTTTAGCGGTAATACCACTAAGGTCGCCTGCATAATAACCAGCCCCCTTTTGTAAATCGGTGCTACCACCCAATGTTAGCCAACCTTTTCCAATAGAGCCTAAATTAACATTTCGATAATTAAACAAGCTAATAAGTTGTTTAATCATAATTATTTTATTTCCCCTTAATAAATCATTGGTGATGGGAATATACTTACTGGCCGACTCACTAGTGCCACTACTTAAGGCAAAATATTTTATTTTACCTGGCCAACATATATCAGACTCTCCCTCTAAGGTTAAGTGCCACCAATCTTTATAAATTTTATTATAATTATAGGCCGGTACCGATTGTTGAAATACTTTATCGGGTCTTCTTCCTAATAAAATTTTATCAAAATGAAATTGCTGTCCAAAGGCTGTATATCTTGCACGACGCAATAATTTTTTAAGTACGCGTAGCTGTGCTCTTTTGGGGCTTCTTGGTGGAATTCCCAAAGCTTTTTGGATGTTTTTTGGCAAGTTAATCTCAAAAATAGGCATCTACAGAATCGGGGTTTTATTTTTTAAAGATTATATACAAAAATAGGAATGTTATTCCATGAAACGAACCTACTTTTGTCCTATGATTAAAAATACACTATTAAAGGCTGTAGAGGCCGGTGGCCAAGAATTAAAACGTTTTTTTAACGGTTCTTTTACGATATCTAGCAAAGGGTCCTTGAACGACCTTGTTACAGAAGCGGATCATGCTGCCGAAAAAGCTATTTTTAAAGTTATTCAAGATGAATTTCCGACTCACTTTATTTTAAGCGAAGAAACAGGAGAAATAAAACAAGATTCAAAAATAAAATGGATTATTGATCCAATAGACGGCACTATCAATTTTGCCAATGGCATTCCTATTTGTTGTGTGAGTATTGGCGTTGAAGAAGAAGGTAAAATGATTTTAGGGGCAGTCTACAATCCCATCATGAATGAACTTTTTATTGCAGAGCGTGGAAAGGGTGCAACATTAAATGGTAATACCATAAAGGTGAGTGATAAAGACAGTTTATTAAGTAGTTGCTTGGTAACAGGATTTCCTTATCAATATTTAGATGCCGCAAATGGTCCATTACAAATTTTTGATAAATTAATTCGCAAAGCCATTCCGGTTCGTCGCTTAGGAAGTGCCGCTATTGATTTGTGTTGGACAGCAGCAGGAAGGTTTGATGGATTTTATGAGCATAAGCTACAAGCATGGGATAGCGCTGCAGGTTTTTTAATGGTAGAAGAGGCGGGTGGAAAAGTAACAGACTTACAAGGCAACCCCTACAGCCCTTATCAACCGGGCATTATAGCGACCAATGGCAAAATTCATGATCAATTATTACACGTTATTACAGGTGGAAATTTATAAAATATTTTATGTCAACAGAAAGAACTGAAATTGATAAACTAGGTGAGTTTGGTTTAATAGATCATCTTACAGAAAACTTTGAAACACTAAATGCTTCTACGATTTTATCTATTGGAGATGATGCTGCAGTGATTGATCATTTTGGAAAACAAACTGTTATCACAACAGATTTATTAATAGAAGGCGTGCATTTTGATTTAATGTACACACCCCTAAAACACCTTGGCTATAAAGCGGTGGTGGTTAATCTAAGCGACATTTATGCGATGAATGCGCAGCCAACTCAAATTACATTAAGTATTGCCTTTAGTAATCGTTTTAGTTTAGAAGCGTTAGAAGAATTTTACGAAGGTGTTCATATTGCTTGTGAGAAATATGATGTGGATTTAATTGGTGGCGATACTTCTAGTTCTCAAAAAGGATTTATTATTTCTGTAACAGCATTAGGCGAAGTAGCCCCCGATAAATATATAAAACGCAATACGGCTGAAAGCGGTGATTTGCTATGCGTTTCAGGCGATTTGGGTGCCGCTTTTTTAGGACTTACTTTAATGGAGCGCGAGAAAAAAATATTTATAGAAAATCCACAGATACAACCCAATTTAGAAAACGAAGATTATATAGTGGGTCGTTTATTAAAACCAGAAGCAAGAAAAGATATTTTAGAAATATTAGAAAAACAACAGATTGTACCCACTGCGATGATGGACATCAGCGATGGGCTTAGTAGCGAGGTATTGCATTTGTGTAAACAAAGTAATTTAGGTTGTAGAATTTATGAAGAAAAAATTCCAATACATGAATCTAGTCGCGCAGCAGCATTCAAATTTGGATTGGATCCTACTGTTTGTGCATTGAATGGAGGAGAAGATTACGAACTTATTTTTACCATGAAGCAATCCGATTATGATAAAATAACATTACAAGAAGAGATAAGTGTAATAGGATATATGTGTGATAAAGAAGAAGGCGCTAAATTAATAACGAAAGGAAAAAACTTATTTGATATTACTGCACAAGGATGGAATGCTTTTGGAAAATAATAAAAACAGCCACCCCCTCTTTTCAAAAAATGTTTAAGCAACCAATATTTTAATAAGTTGCCTATCAGCGCTTAAGCATAGCAGGTCTGCCTTTCCGCCCACTTCGATGGTTCCCTTTATTTCATGTTTTTGCATAACCTTCGCAGGATATAGGCTACACATTTTTATAGCTTCTCCAACATCAATCCCCGCTTCCTCCACTAAATTATTAACCGATTTTAATTGTGTTAATGCAGAGCCACTTAACACACCATGACTTTCATATTTATCGCCTACTAATGTATGCTGATAATTTCCAGTTGTGGTAGTTGCTACAGCATCTGTGATACAAAATAATCTATCACCCATCATTTTTTTCGCAATTTTTATAGCAGCAAAGTCAACATGATATCCATCGGCGACCAAACTACACATAGCTGTTTTGTGATTGAACAAAGCACCCACAAGTCCTGGTGCTCTATGTTGTAAAGAACTCATAGCATTGTATAAGTGTGTGGCTACAGTAATGCCATTATTTAAATATGTAGTGGCTACCTCATAGCTTGCATTGCTGTGCCCTGCAGAAACAATAATACCTGCCTCTTGAATAATTTGTATAAGTTCATTATCACAAACTTCTGGCGCAACGGTTATCATGCTAATAAAGTCTTTACCATATGCTATTAATTCTTGAACCTCTTGTTTACTAGGGGAATGAATATATTCCGCTTTATGCGCTCCTTTTTTTTCTACATTAATCCACGGTCCTTCAATATGCAATCCTATACAACCCTTACCCCCATTGGTTTTATACGCTTTAACTGCATCAATTGCCTTATAAATTACCTCTGTGGTGTCTGTAGCTATAGTGGGTTGAAAATAGGCAGCACCACCAGCATAACAATACCGAGCAATTTTTTCAATGGTATCAACATCGCAAAAAACAGATAATAATTTATTTTCAGCGCCATAAATTTGTAAATCAATTAATGCAGGCACCACCAATGGCATTGCATTTTTAGGATCATATCCTTCTTTGCTAATACTTTGTACAATACCATTCTCCATACTAACTACCACTTCTGAAATCCAATGATGTCCTGTAAATAATTCTTGTGCAGATACACTAGTTACCATAATATTTTTTTATTTCTAATTATTGGATTTGAAAAAAATCAGCATCTTTCCAAAAAGGAAATTGAGCTCTTGTATTAGTAAGTTCATCTTTTTGAAGCGTAATAGTAAAAACGTCTTCGTTGAAAGCACAGTGATAGAGCACTTCTCCTAGCGGTCCAACTATTAAGGAATCTCCGCTATGTGCAATATTGTTACCATCCATTCCCACTCTATTCACTCCAATAGTATAGCATTGGTTTTCTATTGCACGAGCGGTTAACAAAGTTTTCCATGCATGATTTCTTTTTTCTGGCCAATTGGCAACATACAGTAATACATCATATTCTTCTCCTTGTTGACGCGCCCAAACAGGGAAACGCAAGTCATAACAAACTTGTAAATTTATTTTCCATCCTTTTACGCTTGCTATTAATCTTTTATTTCCTGCAGTATAATGCTGGTCTTCTCCTGCAAATGCAAATAAATGTCTTTTATCATAATAGCCTAATTCACCATTAGGTAACATCCAAATGAGCCTATTAAAAAACTGCTCACCTTCTTGTATCATTAAAGACCCGGTAATGATTGCTTTTTTTTCGGCTGATAAGCGTAGCATCCATTCAACGGTAGGCCCATCCATCGTTTCAGCAAATTTCTTTGGCTGCATGCTAAAGCCGGTATTAAACATTTCCGGTAATACGATCACTTCGGTATATTCCTCAATACTCAATATTTTTTTAGCTAACATATCAAGATTAGCTCCTTTATCTTCCCAAAATAAAGAGGTTTGAATAAGCGAAAAACTTAGTGTTGACACAGGCATCTATTTTTCTTATAAACTAAAGGTACAATATTCAAATAAAAAAGCTACTTCTTGTTTAAGGCTTGTATAATGGGTGAAATGAGGTTTGATTCAAATCCGCGTTGATTAAGAAATGATTGCGTTTTAGCCATCCGGCTTATACCCCTTTCTCCTTTTAGAGAGTTCCATTTTTTGGTAGCGAGGTTTTGTAGTGTTTTTTCATAGGCTTCTTCGTCAATAGAAAGTAGTGCCTTTTTTATATTCACTGGGCTTACTCTTTTTTGTTGCAAAGCGTATTTTATTTTTTGTTTTCCCCAGGCTTTTATTCTAAAGTGACCACCAGCAAAACTTTCAGCAAATCTTGCTTCATTTAAAAAATTATCTGTAATTAAATCGGATATTATTTCCTCTACTTCAACAGGTGTCATACCGAAAGCATAGAGCTTATCTCGAACCTCTTGTTGGGCCCGTTCTTGGTATGCACAAAAATGACGTATCCTTTGTATAGCCTGCTCTTTGCCTATTCTAATTTTTTGCATTTTGTAGATAAGTATGTCAATAAGATATGCTAAAATAGCTTTTTAATCTTAAGATTTTGCATTAGTTTCGTTAGTGTTATTAAAGGTTTTTTTGCTTCGGTCAAGTGGTCTATTATAAACCTCGGACTAACAATAAAATCTCCTAAAAAACAAAACAATATTGTCCTATGAAATTTATCGTTTCTTCCTCTTCGCTTCTAAAACACCTACAACAAATTTCGGGTGTCATTAATACAAATACTGTATTGCCTATTTTAGAAGATTTTTTATTCGAAATTGAAGACAAAAAATTAAATATTGTTGCCACCGATTTAGAAACGGTAATGCGCGTTCAAATGGATGTAGAAAGCAAAGCCAATGGTCGCGTTTGTATTCCTGCTAAAATTTTAATAGACTCCTTAAAAAATATCGCCGATCAACCACTTACTTTTAATATTGATAAAAATTATAGCGTTGAAATTACTAGCGATAATGGTAAGTATAAGGTAATGGGTGAGAATCCAGATAATTTCCCCAAAGAGCCTACAGCCGACGATACCACTGGCTTTAACATGACTAGCACTAGCTTGTTAACTGCTATTAATAAAACTTTGTTTGCTGTGAGTGGAGATGATTTACGTCCAGCCATGACAGGTGTATTTTTTGAATTAACAAAAGATAGCGTTCAGTTTGTTGCAACAGATGCACATCGTTTAGTGCGCTATAAAAGAACGGATACCAAAGCAAAACAAAACGCTTCCTTCATTGTGCCTAAAAAACCTTTGAATCTATTGAAAAACGCTTTACCCGATAACGAAGATCCTATTACACTTAGTTTTAATAACAATCATCTTTTTGTGGATCATGGCTCTACACAATTAATATGTCGTTTGATTGATGCAAGATTCCCAGACTATAAAGTGGTCATTCCTACCGATAATCCTTATCGCCTAACAGTTAATAAACATGATTTCCAAAATGCATTGCGCCGTGTGAATGTATTTAGCAATAAAAGCACCAATCAAGTAGCGTTAAATATTACTGGTAATGAATTACAGATGGCTGCGCAAGATATTGACTTTAGTTTTGAAGGAAATGAGCGCATGAGTTGTGAATACAAAGGCGAAGACATTCAAATTGCATTTAATGCAAAATTTTTAATTGAAATGTTAAGCGCTGCCGATACGGACGATGTATTTTTAGAACTCTCTACACCCAGCAAAGCAGGCCTTATAAAGCCTTCTGAGCAAGCTCCAGGCGAAGATTTGTTAATGTTGGTGATGCCTCTAATGTTAAATAGCTAATAAAAGGAATATTATAAACCTAACTCTTTAAGTGGACATTAAACAGTCCCCTTTTTGCGCAAAACCCGATGACCCAACCAATGGTACATCGGGTTTTTTTATTTACATTTATACAATAATATTATTACCATGCTTGACCTCATAAAAAACTATTTTGAACATATTCCAAGTTCGCACAGGGCCTTGTTATTGGCTGGAGGCATCGCATTTTTTTGGCTGCTTGAAATTGCAGCACCCCTATTTAATTTTAACATCAATAAGTTTAAACATGCAGGGCTAAATTTATTTTTTACTTTCACTACCATTGTGGTCAATTTTGTTTTTGCCTTATTCATGGTGAAAGCAAGCTATTGGACTGTAGATCATCAATTTGGTTTATTGCATTTAATTCAATTGTCCCCTTGGCTGGAAGCCATTACTGGCTTATTGCTACTTGACTTAATTGGTGCTTATCTAGTACATTTAATTGTACACAGAGTGAAATTTTTATGGAAATTTCATATGGTACACCATGCAGACAATCATTTAGACACCACTACAGGCAACAGACACCATCCTGGTGAATCTGTTATAAGAGCCGTATTTGCTATTTTAGCAGTATTTGTTTTAGGCTCTCCCATGTGGATGGTGATGTTGTACCAAAGTTTAAGCGTGGTGCTAACGCAGTTCAATCATTCTAATATTAAAATTCCAAAATGGTTTGACCAAAGCTTTGGCTTCATTATTGTATCACCTAATATGCATAGAATACATCACCACCACAAGCGTCCACAAACCGATAGTAATTATGGCAATATTTTTTCTTTTTGGGATAGATTGTTTGGCACTTACAATTACACACCCATGAGTGAAATTATTTATGGTTTAGATGTAATGGACAATACAAAAGACCAATCCTTGGCTTACCAACTAAAAGCACCATTTGATAAATCCATAAAAGCTGATTATTAAATTCCAATTTAAAAAAAGAAAAAAGAATGAGTAAAATTGGAGCCTTTATACCTGCACGCTATGCTGCTACAAGATTTCCTGCTAAATTAATGCAGCCACTTGGAGACAAATCTGTTATTAGGCATACCTATGATAATACAGTGGCGACGGGCTTATTTGATGCAGTTTATGTAGTAACCGATAGTGATATTATATTTAAGGAGATCACCAACAATGGAGGCAAAGCTATCATGAGTAAAAAGGAACACGAAAGCGGAAGCGATCGTATTGCTGAAGCCATAGAAAACCTAGATATTGATATTGTGGTGAATGTGCAAGGAGATGAACCCTTTGTAAAAAAAGAGCCACTTGAAAAAGTGATTGCTGTT
>CAINWZ010000087.1 GCA_903854725.1 uncultured Bacteroidota bacterium | reverse complement strand
TACCGAAAAGGGAATTAGAGCTGGTAAAAGCTTTACATTAAAAGAAATAGAAGGGTTACATTAATTACCTACTAATTCTATTAAAGAAGTTAAGGGATACCTAATATTTTCATACCCAACCATATCCACCTTTATACTTCCAACAATGATAGGCGTTTCAATACGAACTGGAATATGATTTTCATCGTCTGTAACCCAAATGGTCATTTTCTCTCCTCCTTCAAACATGCTGCCTTTTAATAACAAAGGCGCTAATTTAATCACTTTAAATTTGCCATATTTGGTAGTAATAATTTCTTTGCCTAGAAACTTAAAATAGGAAGGGTATAAACTTTTATCTAAAAAAAAGTTGAAATTTATTTTATCATTAATAATGCTGTTTGAATAATTAAAATTTCTAGCAGCATAAATAGCACTCACTACATCATAAGTACACTCGGTTGTTTTAAATACATCTTCTTCTGTTGTGGCAGTTTTCGCTTGTTGATTAAACCTAGCCACTTCTTTCTTATGAAAAGACCCTTCGTTAATTTGTCGTGTAAACTGATGGGGCAATAATGTTTTAGGATCTACTATAGATTCGTATTTGTCCCTTACTTTAAAAATCCAATCATATTTAGCATTAGACCTTCCGGTGGCCGTAAAGGTAAATGCATCCGTATCTTTCCAACTGCTCGACCGAATGGTAAAACTTGCTTCTCCCGCATTTACATATAAACCAATTACATTGTAATAAATGGTGTAGGTGATTTTCTCGCCTATATTAAAAGCGTTATTTGATACATTACAAAGGCCTTTATCTTGAGGAGGTAAAAAAGTGAAAAAAGAAAAGAAAAGAAAGAGAAAATGCATATTACTTGTTTACAAATTTGGGGGTATTTGCAAAATTATTGTTTTATCCTGTAATTTATTAAGAGTATCGCCCCTATTATAGCAGGTAATAAAAAATTAACAGCCCAAATAATAGTGCTTAAGCAAATAAGCATTAAGCTATTGGCATACCAAGGCCCTAATAATAAAATAATAATTTGACCCCTAATAACCAAATCGGTTAGGGCTATTGCAGGAATTAAACTTAAACAGAAAAACATGACAGATAAGGCAATCCATAGGTCTAGATTGCCTACTGGCATATTAAATATTTTAACCACCCAGGTATACTGAAATACAAAAATGCAATACTTTAAAAAAGATAAAAAAACTAAATTAACCTTAAGCTTACTTTTTATTTGCAACATGGTTAGCTTTTTTAGCCAACCTGTAAAATTTCCAGGATGAAAATAAATAAATAAAGCAGTAACTGAAATAAATGGGGCTACCCACTTTAACCAAGGCAAAAAA
The DNA here is from genome assembly GCA_903854725.1 of uncultured Bacteroidota bacterium. Taxonomy (GTDB): domain Bacteria; phylum Bacteroidota; class Bacteroidia; order Chitinophagales; family Chitinophagaceae; genus Sediminibacterium. The sequence continues at coordinate 2,952 of CAINWZ010000087.1, read as the reverse complement.
GGAAGATTAAAAAATAATCCAATGGTTCCAAAAAATAAAGTAACTAATAACTGCGCATAAGAAGACCAGGCCATTTGAGCCATTCCTTTTAATTTGCTTCCAGAAGCAAGAAATAAAATTCTTCCAACATAATCTCCCGATCGTACAGGTGTAAAAAATGCAAAAGCTTGTCCCACTAAAACACTTTTAAAAGATTTTAATATAGTGATGGGGCTTAATTCAGCTAGCACTAGCTTCCACTTAATGGCTTCCATTAAATAATTCAAAATAAATAAGATCAATAAAACGGACCATTCTAAAAAGCTAATCTTATAAAACTGTAGCTTGATTTCTTCTCCAAATTGATTCAGATTATCGTTCGTCGCTACTTTATTATAGATTGCTACTAAACAAACTAGAAATAAAATAAAACCAATGGAATTATTGCCAAAGGATCTGAGTCTTTTTAATAGGTCTTGATTCATTAGAGGCAAAGTTCGGAATTTGCGATGATATATGTAACTTTATTGTACATGTCAAAATTGCCCGTTATTTTAGGAATTGACCCTGGTACCCAAATTCTAGGTTTCGCTGTTTTAAAAGGAGGGCCCAAGCCTGCATTGATTATGATGGATGTACTTAAACTGACCAAGGAAAAAGACATCTATGCAAGATTACAGCTTATACATGCTAAGATTATTGCCTTAATTGAGGCTTATCAACCTACCCATTTTGCCATTGAAGCCCCTTTTTTTGGTAAAAACGTGCAAAGTATGCTCAAATTAGGTCGGGCACAAGGAGTCGCTATCGCCGCTGCGATGCAATTTAAATTACCCGTCACTGAATATGCACCTAAAAAAGTGAAACAATCCATTACAGGTAACGGCAATGCCGATAAGGAAATGATATGGAAAATGCTAGAGCGCATTTTAGCAATAAAAAAACAACCAAAATATTATGATGCCACCGATGCATTAGGCGTAGCGCTTTGTCATCATTATCAAATAAGTGGCTTGCAATTACCTGCTGCAAAAATAGTAAAAGGAAAAAAATCTTCTAAAAAAGCAAATAGCTGGGATGCCTTTTTAACTAAAAACCCAGATAGGATAAAAAAATAATTTATCTAAAGCGTAAACCTAAGACTAGCTATATTTTACTTTAGCTTACCCAATAAATTAAAATTATAAATTGCTTACAATTAAAGCTTGTACCGCTTTAAATTCATCTGTAGTCAATGAAAGTTTAGGCCGAGAAAATTCCATATCAGCTGCAGCATTGATAGGGATTAAATGCAAATGTGCATGCGGCACTTCTAATCCAACCGTTACCATCCCTACTCTATTACAAGGAAAACTTTTCTCGATAGCTTTCGCAATTGGTTTTGCAAATAATAATAAATCGTTTAAAAAAGTATCGGGCACATCAAAAATTTTATCTACTTCTATTTTAGGCACAATTAAAGTATGTCCTTTTTGCAAAGGAAAAATATCTAAAAAAGCATAAAACATTTCTGACTCCGCAATTTTATAGGAAGGAATATCGCCATTGATGATTTTAGAAAAAATGGTCATGGCTTACTATATTAATTTATACAGTAATATTTTCTACCATAAATTTCATCACACCATTGGGTGCTTGAATTTCTGCAAGCTCCCCTACTTTTTTCCCAATTAACCCTTTACCAATAGGTGAAGAGGCGGAAATTTTACCGGCTTTTAAATCGGCTTCCTTCTCTCCCACTAACTGATAGGTCATTGTTTTTTTAGTGGCTTGATTGGTAATAGTTACTTTGGTTAAGATCGTAACCTTACTAGTATCAATAGTGCTTGTGTCAACTATTTTAGAATTTGAAATAGCAGCTTCTAATTGTTTAATTTTTGCCTCTAACATTCCTTGCGCCTCTTTAGCTGAATCGTATTCGGCATTTTCTTTTAAGTCTCCTTTTTCTCTCGCTTCACCTATAGCTCTAGAAGCAGCAGGACGATCTACTGACTTCATCTTTTGCAACTGCTCACGCATTTTGTCAAAAGTATCCTGGGTGACATATACTGTTGTATCGCTCATATCCTTAGTTTGTTTATAAAAAAAATACAACGCCACATAGTTGTAGCGTTGCATGGTGTAAAGATATAAAATATTGGCTAAATGATGCCTAATTTTTCCAAGATCACTTTAGCCATTTTATAATAGGCTTCCTGGCTATAGCCGGCAATATGCGGGGTTACTATAAAGTTAGGAAAGGCTTGTAAACCAGCCAATAAGGCCTTTTCCTGGCTTGAATAGCTACCCAATTGCTCATTTTCTAATACATCCAAACCTGCCCCTCTAATTAGGCCATTTTGAAGTGCTTTTAAGAGTGCCGAGGTAGCTGTAACCGAGCCTCTGCAGGTACTAATAAAATAAGGCTTCTTTTTAAAACCACTAAAAAAAGCATCGTTCGCATAATGTTTTGTTAGGTCGGTTAATGGTAAATGCAAACTAACTACATCTGCCTGCGTTTGAATCATTTCCAATGTTGCCGCCTTTAGGGTAGCTGTTTCGAAATTGGTTTTATAAATATCATGCGCTAATATTTGAACATCAAATCCGCTTAACACTTTGGCAAAAGCGCTACCTGTATTTCCAAATCCAATAATACCTATTGTTTTTCCAGTAAGCTCATCTGCTCTATTGGCATCGCGTATCCATTTTCCTGCTTGTACTTCTTGATAAGAACTATGAATACGATTCATTAAGCTTAATGTTAACCCTAAAGCATGTTCACCTACAGTGGTTCTATTCCCTTCTGGACTACTTACACAAAGTATATTTTTTGTAGCAGCGAAATCTGTATCAATTAATTCCATCCCACTACCAATGCGCCCAATCCATTTTAATTGATTGGCTTTTTCTATAATAGCAGCATCAATTTTTAAACGAGTGGTTACAATTAACCCATGTGCTGTATCAATACATTGCATCAAAGCCTCGTAG
>CAINWZ010000086.1 GCA_903854725.1 uncultured Bacteroidota bacterium | reverse complement strand
TTATATAAATTTTTTAATTGTTTTTATAGGTGCATTATTATTACTTCTATCCACTTTACTATTTTACAATCAAATGATGAGTCCTACCTATTGGATGATCATTGTTGGTTTCTCCATGTACTTGCCTTATATAGCATTTCATGCATTATTTTTTGAAAGATGGATTGCCTATTTTAAAATAAAAAGCAATATTGGTTTTTTAATGTATGTAGCAGACGCAGCGGGATATTTGGGAAGTACGCTCGTTTTATTATTTAAGAACTTTAATAGTATTCAGTATAGTTGGGTTTCTTTTTTTACATTTAGTGCAATGATCACTTCAATTATTATAATTGTATTATCTATTGCTAATTATATATATTTCAAAAAACAAGATAATTTACAAGTTGTATGAGTAACCAATCAGCCATAGTCGTAGGTGCCGGTATTTTAGGATTAGCCACTGCTAGAGCCTTAGCGCAAAAAGGGTATCAAGTCACTGTCATTGAAAGAAGTCAATTTTCATTAGGTGCCAGTGTAAGAAATTTTGGTATGCTTTGGCCCGTAGGTCAGCCAGATGGGAAATTATACAATAGGGCTGTGCGAACCAAGGAAATTTGGTTAGACTACCTAAATGCCTCCGGTATGCCTTATAATGCTTGTGGCAGTTTGCACTTAGCTTATTCCAAAGAAGAGATGAGTGTGGTGGAGGAAATAGGAAGTTTTTTTAAATCTAAAAACAGACCCGTTTCAGTTATTTCAAAACAAACAGTTTTAGACGATTACAATGGCATCAATGGTGATGGTTTAATGGGAGCATTAAGAAGCGAAGACGAAGCCATTATTGATCCAAGAGAAGGGATTAGAAAATTGCCTGCCTATTTGAACGAAAAATATAATGTACAATTTATTTGGGGCACTGTTATTACCAGTGTAACCTCTAATGCAGCATTTGCAGGCAAAACAAAATATAGTGCAGATATGATTTGCGTTTGTTCAGGCGCCGATTTTGAAACCTTATACCCATCTCAATTTAAGCAACAGCCCATCATAAAGACCAAATTACAAATGATGCGCTTCAAACATAAAGACCCTAACTACAGAATTGGGGCCTCAATTTGTGGCGGTTTATCTTTACTTCATTATAAAAGCTTTACAGCCTCTTTTTCCCTCACTAAATTAAGAATGAAAATAGAAGAAGAAATTCCTGAATATTTAAAATATGGAATACATGTAATGGTATCTCAAAATAATGAAGGAGAGTTAACTGTAGGAGATTCGCACGAATATGCTTTAGATTTTGACCCTTTTGACAAAATTGAAATAAACAATATGATTTTAGATTACTTGAAAAAGCTTATGCATATTGATCAATGGGAAATGATACAATCTTGGAATGGGGTTTATCCAATTATGACCAATGGGGCCACCGATTTATTTTTAAATCCAGAGCCTGGGGTTTATATCTTAAATGGCATTGGAGGTCATGGAATGACCATGTCATTTGGTTTTGCAGAAGAAATGATTAATAATATTTAATAATAATTTTGATAATAATTTTGATAAAAATTCTATGAGACATCCAATTACACAAGAAATTATACATTTATTTGAAACAAATGGGGGCTCTATGTATGGCGGCGAAGCAGTTACACAATTAGAACATGCTTTACAATGTGCCGAATTAGCAAGAAAGCATAATGCCAGTAATGAATTAATTACGGCTTCTTTATTACATGATATTGGACATTTACTACATGATTTGCCAGATGACGCTAGTGATAATGGTATTGATGATATGCACGAATTATTAGGCGAAAAGTATTTAACTAAATATTTTACATTAGCAGCAGTGGAGCCCGTTAAATTACATGTCGCTGCCAAAAGATATTTATGTGCAACTGAGCCTGGTTATTTAGAGACATTGTCTGCACCTTCTAAAATAAGTTTAGAATTTCAAGGGGGTGTTATGAATGAGGAGGAAGTATTATTATTTGAGAAAAATGAATTTTATAAAGAGGCGGTAAATTTGAGAAGGTGGGATGATTTAGCAAAAGACCCAGATTTAGTGAGCCCCTCAATAGAATCATTTATGGAAGCCATTAACTCTTCTATAAAATAGTCTTGAATTATCTAAAAAGTAATAGTATGAAAATTAAAATGGTTGTATTTGATATGGCAGGTACTTCGGTAGATGAAGGCAACGTAGTGTATCATACATTGCATAAGGCAATTGAAAAAAAATGCCCTAGTATTACATTTGAAGATGTATTAAAATGGGGTGCGGGTAAGGAAAAGTTACAAGCCATTAGAGAAACTTTAGCAGAAACTAATATTATATTAAATGAAGAAACTATTCAAGAAATTTTTCAAGACTTTTTAGTACTTCTCGATAAAGCCTATGAAAATTTAATTGTGGTACCCACTAAAAATACAGAAAGGTTATTTAAAGAATTAAGAGAAATGGGTATTAAAGTAGTATTAAACACAGGCTATAACCATGCAACGGCTAGTTTATTAATTCAGAAATTAAATTGGGATCTTGGACTGCATTATGATTTACTAGTCACCGCCTCTGATGTTATTAAGAATAGACCCAACCCTGATATGATATTACTAGCCATGGAGAAATTGAGTATACCTGATGCAGCATCCGTCATAAAAGTAGGTGATTCTACTATTGATATAGAAGAAGGTCGTAATGCGGGTTGTTTGTATACTATTGGGGTGACTACCGGTGCGCATACTAAGGCTGAATTATTGACTGCTAATCCTGATTATATATTTGATAATGTTTACGATTTAAAATCTGTTATTTTATCATTGAATAATATGCAGTAAAATATATTTATGAAAAAACTTATTATTTTATTTATGCTTGTTTTTTTTGCGCTTATTCAAACAAATGCACAAGCGCCTTTCTTGGTAAAACCTTATTTACAAGTGGGTTATGAAGGCAAGCCAACTGAGCTTTCTTTACTATGGCATACAACAGATACGCTAAGCGACTGGCGTATAGAAGTAAAAACAACTAGTAATTGGGAAAGCGCAAAAGCAATTAATTACAATCTTGTAAATGTAAAAAATATAGCCCCTTTTGTAGTATATCATGTTAACCTTAAGGGCTTACTATTAGGCAAAGACTTTACCTACCGCGTTTTAAATAATAATAAACTTGTTTTTGAATCTAATGGCCATACCCCTAAGTCAAATAATCAAGATTATAAATTTGTAGTCATCGGGGACATTGGTGCTTTAACTAAGGATCAAAAAAAATTAGCATCCATCATGTATAAGTTAGACCCAGACTATATTGCCGTACCTGGAGATATTGTATACAATAGTGGTTTAATAAATGATTATACAGAAAAATTTTGGCCAATTTATAATGCAGACCAAGCAGATTCTTTAGGGGCTCCATTAATGCGTAAAATTCCATTTATTGCCTCTGTGGGTAATCACGATGCAGAGGATAGAGATATGGATAAAACTCCTAGTGCTTTAAGCTATTACTATTTTTGGGAACAACCTTTAAATGGCCTTAGATTAAAAGAAGGTTCTAGTATGGTGCCTTTATTAAAAGGTTCTGAAGAGAACAAAAATGCTTTTTATACTGCAGCAGGAAAGGCCTACCCAAGTATGTCTAATTTTTCTTATAATTATGCGAATGCACATTGGACTGTTATTGATGCAGATACTTATGTTGACTGGACCGATTCTACTTTATTAAATTGGGTTAAAAATGATTTATTGAACTCCTCTGATCTAAAATGGCATTTTGTATTATTTCACCATCCTGGTTTTAATTCATCAAGAGAGCATTTTGAACAACAACAAATGAGATTATTAGCACCAGTTTTCGAAGCTGGAAAAGTAGATGTAGTATTTAATGGACATGTACATAATTACCAACGATCCTTCCCTTTAAAATTTACCCCCGATCGTAAAGGCACACAAATGGTGGGAGGGAAAGACAATAAAACATTAAGAGGAAGAGTGGTCAATGGTAAATGGATATTGGATAAAAATTATGATGGAGAAAACATGACTCAAGCCAACGGAGTTATATACTTAGTTACGGGTGCAGGTGGTCAGGACTTGTATAATCCAGAACAAGAAAATGATCCAGATTCTTGGCAAAAGTTTACACATAAATTCTTCTCTACAGACCACTCCTTAACTTATATTGAATCCAAAGGGGAAACCTTACATTTCAAGCAAATTGCATCTAGTGGAAAGGTGGTAGATGAATTCAAATTGACAAAAAAATAGTATACTATTTTTTTATAATACAGTAACAATTTAGTAACAATTTAGTAATGAATCATTAACATAGTAATTATTCTAAAAGAATGATATACCTATACTTTTGTGTTTCAACTTAAAAATTGTTTTTATGAGTGCAAAACAAGTAGTGCAAAAATGCATTATTCTCTCCCTTTTCTTTTTCTGCATGGTAACAAGTGTATTTGCTGAAGGTGTGAAAGGACGTGTTCTAGATGCTAGTACTGGTGAGCCTTTAGTAGGTGCAACGGTGTCTTTGGACAATCAAAAGACTTATGTAAAATTGGATGGTACTTATCAGTTTAAAAACGTAAGTGCTGGAAAATATACCATCACTGTTGCCTATACTGGTTATTTAACTGCGTCTAAGGATGTTCAATTTACAAGTGCAAAAGAAACTAAAACAGTAGATATTAATTTAAGTTCTACCAGTGTGAATTTAAGTTCAGTAACTGTTAGTTCAAGCAATAAAGAAAATGATAAAGCTATTAGAAGATTAGAGAAAGTGGCTGATCCTATTATTAACGTTTTGTCTGCTAAAAATATTCAATTACTTCCAGATATCACAGTTGCCAATGCTTTGCAAAGAGTAAGTGGTGTAACTATAGAAAAAAGCTCTTCTGGAGAAGCTCGTTACCCAATTATTAGAGGTATGGAGAAAAGATATATCAACACATTAGTGAATGGTGTTAAAATTCCAAGTCCAGATAATAAAAATCGTTTCATTCCTTTAGATTTATTCCCTTCTGAATTATTAGAAAGATTAGAAGTAGGTAAGAGTTTAACGCCAAGTTTAGAAGGAGATGCCATAGGTGGTACTATTAATTTAGTAATGAAAGATGCACCAGATCATTTAATTCTACAAGGCAATGTTGCAGGCGGATTTAATACTTCATTCCCTGATCAACAATATAGCAAATTTGATAATTCAACTATGAATATATCATCTCCTGCTCAAAGAATAGCCCCAGGAGTTACAAACGGACTATTGTATGGTGTACCTCCAGTAAATAATGATGCCAATTTGAATGATTTACCTGTTGATCATTTGAATTATAAAAATGTGTCTAATCCTGTAAACTCTACTTTTGGTTTAACAGTAGGTAACAGATTTGGTCAGGATAAAAAATTTGGATTTATTGTATCAGGTAGTTATCAAAATATTTATAGAGGTACTACTTCTAATTTCTTCTTGCCTAACTCTCAGCCAGGTTTAAATAATATTCCTTTGTTCTCTGATTTACAATTAAGAAAGTATTCTGTGCAAAGTGTAAGAAAAGGCATTAATGCTAAATTGGACTACCGCATTGATAAGAATAATAAAATTTCTTTAATAAATACCTATGTTAGATTAGATGATTATCAAACTCGTTTTATTTGGGATACAGTTGCTTTAAATTCAGTGGTGGATAATTCACAAAGAAGCCAATGGATTTTTCAATCTATCAACAACACTACTTTACAAGGAGAGCATAAATTATCAAATTCAGATAAATTAGATTGGTCTTTAGCAAATTCTATGGCTAAAAGTAATACGCCAGATCAATCTTCATTTACGCACCAATACGCAATTGTGGCTACAAGCTTAACAGCCGATAAATTGCAATCCATGTCAAGAATTTGGACCAACAATACAGATAAAGATCTTTCTGCTTATGTAAACTATACAAAAAATACAAGCATATTTAATCGTGATTTTGAATTGAAGGTGGGTGGTTTGTTGAGAGATAAGAATAGAGACAATTACTACATTAATTATTCATTAAAGCCAGTACTTGGTTCTATTTATACAAATATTAATAACGCTCAATTCCAATTTAACACAGGTGAGGGTAGCCCAACCTTGAATGGCAATAACTATAAATTTGAAGAAAAAATTTCAGCTGCTTATGTTCAGGGTAAGTGGAACTTATCTAGCCGTTTTGAATTATTAGGTGGTGTGAGAGCTGAAAATACAAACCAACATTATGAGACTTTATTAACTCAAGATGTTGAAGCAAAGTCTGGAACAATAAAATACACAGATCTACTACCAAGCGCTCAAATGAAATTTGCATTAACGCCTAATCAAAATTTACGTTTTGCTTACTATAGAGCCATTGCTAGACCAGGTTTTTCTGAATTAATTCCTGATGGAGCAGATGGTGAATTCTTTAAAGAAGTTGGTGATCCAGTAAACTTGAAACATACTGTAGCCGATAACTTAGACTTACGTTATGAAATGTACAGTAAGGGTTCTGATCAATTATTAATTGGCGGATTCTATAAAGACATTCAAAACCCAATTGAGATTTCAGCTGTAAAACCTAAAAACATCAATAGCTTATATTTACAGCCAGTGAATATTGGAAAAGCCACTAACTATGGTTTTGAATTGGTAGCTACAAAATTCTTCGGTTCATTTGGAATTTCTGCTAACTATACTTACACAAAATCTAGTATTACCAACGACAGCTTAATTTTCTCTTACAGAAACACAGCTGGACAAATAGTTTCAAAGCGTACATCTGAAACAAGACCATTACAAGGTCAGTCAGACAATATTGGTAATTTATCATTGATATACAAAAATCCAAAAATTGGATTTGATTTACAAGTAGCTGGTGTTTATACCGGAGAGCGTATTAGCTTTATTAGTCCTTATGCTGGTTTGAACTATTGGCAGTCTCCAACTACTCAGTTAGACCTTTCATTTGAAAAGAAATTTGGCAAACATTTTTCTTTCTACGGTAAAGTCAACAACTTAACAGACGCTCCTTTAGAGCTTTCTTTACACCAATCTTATAATACGTATATGCAAGCAAGTGGTTCTAGAGCCTTGGCTTTACAATCTGATCCAGCTAATAGTATCATCATTCAAAAAGATTACTATAGAACAACGTATTTATTTGGAATGCGTTATAAACTTTAATAAAAATATCAAATTAATATAATGAAACAGAAGTTTACATATTTAATGGCAATTTTAGTAACAGGATTAGTTTCTTGTACTAAAACAGAAGAAACAAAAGATCTTTGGCAAGCAGTAATTACTCCAGCTTCACCCATTAGTGAATCAACTCCTTTGTCTGGTGCAATTAAAGGGACATTGTTAGCTGGAAAAACATATACAGTAAGTGGTGACATTTATGTTAACACAGGTGATGTGTTAGTAATAGAGCCAGGTGTTACTGTAAACTTTACAGGAACTGCTGGTGTGCCAGTAGGTTTGGGTGTGAAAGGAACATTGCTTTCTCTTGGAACAAAAGAAGCGCCTATTACATTAACTTATCCGGGTGTAACAAGAACAGATCAATTGGGTTCTAATCCAGATAATGATCCAGCATTAAAAGGCAAATGGACAGGCGTTATTGGTGCTACTACCTGCCCATTAATTGTTTTAAAATGGACGCATGTTGATTTTGGTGGAGCAGCTATAAGCTCAGCTATGAAAAGCTTTACAGGTAGCTCAAGCCCTTATTCAGTGTATTTTGCGAATCCTGATGGAAGTTTCATTTTAGAAGATTCATGGATTTACGGAAGTACCGATGATCCATTTAGAATTAATGGAGGTAAGATTCATGTAATGAGAAATACTTTTGAAAAATGTGGCTATACAGGTGGCGAGGCGATGAACTCAAAAGCTGGAACCATTGGTGATTTTGCCTATAATTTATGTATTGGAATGGCTACGAACGGTCCAAAAGTTTCTAATATTAACGTTGCAGTGGGTAAGCCAGGTTCTAATGTGCGTATTTATAATAATACCATGATTAACTGTGGATATAGAAGATCGGCCGCTGGTCGTGGTGGTTCAATTAATTTTGAGGAAGGTGCTGCAGGAATGGCTTATAATAATTTAATTGTAAACTGCAAATTTGGTTTACGTATAGTAGGTACTCCAATTGCAGATACTGCTAATATTAGATATGGCTATAATTTTTATTATGCCGATTCTATTTCGGTTGCTAGTCAATTTATTCCTTCATTATCTGTAAGT
>CAINWZ010000085.1 GCA_903854725.1 uncultured Bacteroidota bacterium | reverse complement strand
GTCCGATACATTATGCTCCCCTCTTGCTGCAAAATATTTAGTGGCCGTTTGCGTATAAAAACGATAAAAAGGAGAAATGGAGAAAAAGGGTGTGATCTTATAAGGTAGTTCAATACTTGCTGTATGGGAAACAAGTCCCCAATCGTCGGTATAAAATCTGTAATAAGTTCTTACAATTAAATTATCACCTATAAAATAATTCAGTCTGGCGCCTAAAGGAATTTTTAATCTTGAATGTGGTAAATTTTCAATTTGCTCGCTACCGTCTTTAAAAACAACTCTATGAAATGGAAGGCCTAGCCAACCATCTTGTTTTACAATATCAAATAGTAAACTAGTTTGTACACTTTTATTAATTACTTGAGAATAGGTAAATGAGCTTGTGAATGTATTTCTTGGTGATGTAGGTATACTTGCTTTATCTGGAACGCCAATACCATAGCTTCCACCACTTCCTCTACTCGCATTGGTCGTAATAATATTTACATCATAAGGAGTGATCCCATTACTAGCTACAGCTGGAATTAATTCTGATGGGTAAATTAATTTTACTTGATCAAAATAGGCAGAGACTTTTGCAGAAAATTCACCGCCGCTTTTATTTTTAAAACCATAATGTCCATCTAATGCAATAGAAGAATAATTATATTCATGTGAGTAGTAAGTTCCCAAACCAAACTCAGTTCCTTTCTCTTCATTTTCAACTGTCCAATTTAATGAAGGATAGACTCTATTGCCATCAGGTGAAGAAGCCCCTGTTTTTGAAATCCATTTTTGAGAAGCAGCCGTATGATGATCAACGCCCAAACCCGCTAGAATAGTGTGTTTTAAGCCAGTCTCCCCATAACCTACTAATTTCAATTCCAACATATTCGCAAAGTCGGTTAATTTTTCTGAGCCATCCATAAATTGTGTTCCAATATAACCACTACCGCCTCCAGTGACTGCAGAGTGCGTTCCGTTTTGTGTATAATAACTAGTTACTAAATTTATCTCTTCCAACTTCAATGGCTTGGCTTGAAATATATTCGTGTAATGTTCTGTGACTTGCGAATACCCATGTAAAAACAATAAGTAAAGTCCAATAAGTGTAAGAGATATTTTTTTCATTCAATAATTCTATAGAGATGTATAATTAATTACAGCCGCAGCCTCCGCCAGTTTTACCACCATTGGCACCAGCTGCTCCTTCTTTATAAGATTGAAAATTAAGTTCATTTTTTTCGACCCTTCTAGCAGTCAATGCCATCTCGGCATCATTGAGTCTATTTTTTTGATACTCTTTTACAGTTTCACAAGAGCTTGCAAAAAGCATTGTCATCAATCCCGTAAAAAATAAATAATTTTTTTTCATGTATTTCATTTTGAATTATTTTGTTAAGCGTATATTTTTAGAAGCATATAATTTATTGTCATCATCTATAACTATTACTTCAATGTCTTTAATTTGATTAATCATATCAATACCTGCATGAATACCCATTATCATCACAGGAGTTGCCATGGCATCTGCAATTTCTGCATTGGTAGAAACTATAGTAACACTTTTAATGCCTGTGACCGGTAAGCCGGTTTTAGGATTAATAGTATGAGAATATTTTTGTCCATCTATGAGAATAAATTTTTCATAATTACCGGAAGTGGCTACCGACAACCCACTAATATTCATGTATGAAAAAATATTGTTGGCAAATGCTGGATGCACAATACCAATGGTCCACTTATCTCCATTGGGCTGAGTGCCCCAGGTTGTTAAATCTCCAGAAGCGTTCACCACGCCGCTTTTCACCCCAGCTGCTTGCAAAATGGCTTTAGCGCGCTCTGCCGCATAGCCTTTGCCAATGCCACCAAATCCAATGCGCATGCCTTCTTCTTTTAAAAAAACGGTAGAGGCTTCTTTATCTAGAATAATATTTTTATAATTAATTAAGCGTACGCTATTTTTGGCTGCTGCTTTAGAAGGTAAAGCAGTCATTGTGGTATCAAAATTCCAAAGTGTTTTATCCACGGAGCCATAAGAAATATCAAAAGCCCCTTGCGTGACTGATGAAATGCGCAATGAACGTTCAATGAGCGCTAAAGTTTCTTCACTTACTGCAACTGGCCTAATGCCCGCGAACTTATTAATTAAATTCGTTTCACTATCCTCAGCATAAGTAGTTAATAATTTTTCAATTCTTTTTATTTCAAGCACTCCTAGATCAATTTTTTCAAAAGCCCATTTTTCATTGGTGGCCACCACTGTTATTTCAAAGTGATTGCCCATCAATTTCATTGCTTTTTTATATGACCTAAGTACACTCATTTACTTATTGTCTAGAATGGTTTGTTGAACATCTTCAATAAAATCAGTAATGTCAGCAGGAAAGCCTTCCCAAGATTTTATTATTTTTCCTTCTGCATTTAATAAAACAGTTAAAGGAAAAACCCCTTTATTGTTATACTTATCTGCTAAGGCATCATTTATTTTTTGTTGAGCTGCCGTTAATTGATTTTTTTTATACCTCGGAAAATCTGCATTTAATAAAACCAATTTATCATTGGCTAATTGAATAAAGGCATCGGTTGTAAAAACTTCTTTGTGTAAACGAATACATGGCCCACACCAATCCGATCCAGAAAAATTAAGTAAAATATATTTATGCCCTTTCTGAGCATTTAACAATGCTTGCTCATAATTATTACCCCATTGCAAAGGTGTTGAAAACATAAAAAGAAAAAGAGCGAGCAAAAACCTCATAGTTGGCTTATTTAATGGATGATTATAAACTACGACAAATATCGTTTATATTCATTATTTCAATAGGTAAATTAGAGATATTTAACATTTTTATACAATAAGGGCAAGGTTCTTGCTTGATTCTTTATATAT
>CAINWZ010000084.1 GCA_903854725.1 uncultured Bacteroidota bacterium | reverse complement strand
TTCTTTAACGCGCGATTTAGGAATTCGCATCGAAGGCCGGCACCGTGCTTGGGGTGATGCTGCAGCAACTGCTCAAGTATTAACCATGGCGATAGAAAAAGAGGGCATGAATCCTATTCATAGTTTGCTGGCGAAAAAAGAGCCTAGAAAAAAGAAAGTGATTCCTCCTAAAGAATTTCCAAACGATAGGTCAGACGCTGAAGATTAAGATGCTGAAAATTAATATTCGGCGGTGACGCCTGTATAATTATGTGGCGTGATGGCTTTTAATTCCTTTTTAATACTTGCATTTACTTTTAAGCCGTCGATAAATTTATGCATCAACTTTTTATCAATCTTATTATTGCCTCTTGTTAAATCTTTTAATGCTTCGTAAGGGTTTGGATATTTTTCGCGACGCAAAATAGTTTGAATGGCTTCCGCTACTACCGCCCAATTATTTTCCAAATCGGCTTGCATTTTTTCTTCATTCAAAATTAATTTACTCAATCCTTTTTCTAAAGAATTTAAAGCAATGGTTGTATGTCCTAATGGAACACCAATATTTCTTAAAACAGTTGAATCGGTTAAGTCTCTTTGTAAACGACTAATTGGAAGCTTGGCAGCCAAATGTTCTAATAGTGCATTGGCCAATCCTAAATTACCTTCTGCATTTTCAAAATCAATGGGATTTACTTTATGCGGCATAGCGCTTGAGCCTACTTCGCCTTTTTTAGTTTGTTGCTTGAAATAATCCATGGAGATATAGGTCCAAATGTCGCGGCTTAAATCAATTAAGATATTATTTAAACGTTTTAAAGTATCGCAATGTGCAGCAAAATGATCGTAGTGTTCAATTTGAGTAGTGAATTGCATTCTTTGTAATCCCAATACATCATCCACAAATTCATTGCCTAAGCTTACCCAATTCTTTTTAGGAAAAGCAATATGGTGTGCGTTAAAGTTACCAGTAGCGCCGCCAAACTTAGCAGCATAAGGAATAGCCGTAAACAATTCAACTTGATGGTGCAATCTTTCGACAAACACCATAATTTCTTTACCTAATGTTGTTGGAGAAGCCGCCTGTCCATGGGTGCGGGCTAACAAAGAAATTTTCTTCCATTTTTTTGCTAACTGGTATAAATTATTTTGCAAATTTATGTATGAAGGTAAAATAGTATTTTCCATGGCTTCTTTCCAACTTAATGGAATAGCCGTGTTGTTAATGTCTTGAGAAGTCAATCCAAAGTGAATCCATTCTTTTAATTCACTTGCTTTATTTTTATCTAGTACTTCTTTTAAAAAATATTCAACGGCCTTTACATCGTGGTTGGTGGTTGCCTCAATAGTTTTAATTTTTTCTGCATCTGCTTCGCTAAAATTTTCTACTACTGCAAGTAAAGCCTTTCTAAGGGCAGGGGTGACTTTGAAAAATTTCTTATCAGCCAGAAATAAGAAATAATGCACTTCCACTAAAACACGGTATTTAATTAAGCCAAACTCGGAAAAATAAGCACTCAAAGAGGCAGTTTGCTTTTGATAACGTCCGTCTACGGGTGAAATGGCTGTAAGTTTCGACATTGGCTGTTGCTTTAAACAAGTAGTTACTATGTTAAAAAAAAGGTTTTTCTTTGTGCAAAGTTAATTCAATTGGACAAAAGATGGCGCATAGGCGCGGTAAGTTATTTAAATACCCGCCCATTATTACTAGGAATGGAACAGTCCCCTTTTAAGGATCGTATCGATTTAATAAAGTCATACCCTGCAAAAATTGCGCAGGATTTATTGGAGGGCACCATTGATATTGGCCTTGTGCCTGTGGCTATTATGCCCTTATTATCGAGTCCTCAAATAGTTTCAAAATATGTGATTGGAACCGAGGGGGAAGTGGCATCTGTGGCTTTGTTTAGCCAAGTACCCATGGAACAAGTAGAATGTGTTTATTTAGATTATCAAAGTAGAACTTCGGTAGCATTGGCCAAGGTTTTATTGACTCAATATTGGAAGAAGGAGGTGGCGTTTATAGCAGCCACAGAAGGGTATATAGATCAAATATCGGGGACTACTGCTGGAGTAATTATTGGAGACAGGGCTTTGGCTAGTTTAAGCCGTTTTGAACATGTTTATGACCTAGGGCTAGCTTGGAAGCAACATACAGGATTACCCTTTGTTTTTGCTGCCTGGGTAGCTAATAAGCCAATACCTGCCGAATTTATGGAGGCTTTTGATGCTGCCAATGGCTATGGTTTGGATCATTTGGAAGATGTTATTGCCTTAATTCCAGCTAGCGAGCAAGTTTATGATTTACATAAGTACTATACTCAAAATATTAGTTACGAGTTAACGCCAGAGAAAAGGGCAGGGTTGGCGCAATTTTTAGAAGCGCTTAAATAGACCTACTTCTTTTTAAAAAAGCCAGGAATTTTATTTTTAAATAAATCGTTGAAGAAGTTCAAAATTTCTGGAGCAGGATTAATCCAATAAGCTAATCCGTAAAATGCAATTCCATAAGTCATTGATT
>CAINWZ010000083.1 GCA_903854725.1 uncultured Bacteroidota bacterium | reverse complement strand
GGTTTTGCCTGTGGCTCTTAATATATATACTGCAGTCACTACAATAGAAGCTGCAGAAATTACAGTGGCTATGCGATACACGCCATCTGGATTTTGCCAGGAGCCCATAAATACAGTCATCTCTGCTACAAATCCACTAAAGCCAGGTAAGCCTAATGAACATAAACCTGCTATTACAAACACTGTAGAAATAAAAGGCATTGCTTTTAACAAACCCCCTAATTGTGCCACCATTCTGGTATGTGTTCTGGAATAAATCATGCCAATAGCGGCGAAAAATAAGGCTGTCATTAAACCGTGAGAAACCATTTGAATGACAGCACCATTAATAGAAGTTTTATTTAACATGCCAATTCCTAATATAACAAAACCGCAATGGCTGATAGAAGAGTAAGCATTGATGTATTTTAAATCGGTTTGCATCATGGTGGCGAAGGCACCATATATAATTGCAATAGTGGCTAGTAAAATAATGATCCATGAATAACTATGTGCAGCATCGGGCATTAAAGCAGCCATGCGTAAACAACCATAACCTCCTAATTTCATAGAGATGCCAGCTAAAAACATAGAAGCTGCAGTAGGAGCAGAAGCGTGACCATCGGGTACCCAGGTATGAAAAGGAAATAAAGCTGCGAATATGCCAAAGCCTAAGAATACAAAAGGAAAGAAGAATTTTTGTACGCCTAATGAAATGCCCATTCTGCCTATTTCCACCATATCAAATGTGTGCGTGTTGTAATAGATACCCATTAATCCAACAAATACCAATGCCGAACCAGCCATCAACATTAAAGCCAACTTCATAGCACTGTTTTCTTTTTTACCACTTCCCCAAATGCCGATTAATAAGAATTTAGGAATAACGGCTACTTCTAAAAAGAAAAATAAAGTAAATAAATCTAAAGAAATAAAGAAACCATAAGCGCCCATGCTTAATAAAACTAGCAAGAAAAAATATTCTTTACTCAATTTTTCCATGGTCCAGGAAACCAAAATGCCAGCTACTACAATAAGCGAGGTTAATAATATCATTGCCAGTGAAATGCCGTCTATTCCAATATGGTAATTAATATTTAATGCTTTAAACCAAACAGTATTGGATTCAAATAAATGCGTAGCAGTGTTGCCTGCAGCTCTTTGATCCATATACATTTTCAACAACCAACCTGCTGCGCCCAGCTGGGTTAATGATCCCACTAATCCAATAACTCTTATTTGTGCTAATTGTTTACTCAGTAAAATGAGTAAGGCAGTTAGCAGGGGTAATAAGATTAACAATGATAAATTCATATAAATATTTTATTTCCAGATATAAATAAATAATACCGATAAAGCCAATACGCCTCCAAAGAAATACAAGGCATAGTTTTGAACTTTGCCCGATTGTAATCCTTTAATTGCAGTTGAAATTTTTGCAGTAGTGTTGGCTAGTAACAACATAAAACCATCTACTATATTTCTGTCTGCCCAAGCAATCGGTTGACCAATTAATGGGAAGACTATTTTTTTAGTGATAAATAAATACAATTCATCCACATAAAACTTTTTATAAGCTGCTCTGTAAAAACCACCAAAGAAGGCTACTGCTTT
>CAINWZ010000082.1 GCA_903854725.1 uncultured Bacteroidota bacterium | reverse complement strand
GTATTGTAAATATACAAATTAGGGAACTTGAATGAACTTATGAAGCTGTGCGCTTAATTCCCATTTAGGGTGGGCTTTAATATAATCAATTACTAAAGGGGTAATTTGATTGGCTTTATCCCATTCGGGTTGCAAGTATAATTTACAACTGGAGGATACCTGTTGGGCATAGGTTTCGGCCCATTCAAAATCGTGCGTATTAAAAATAACAACTTTTAATTCAGAGGCTGCTTGTATACATTCATCAAGTGGGGCTTTAAATTTTTTAGGAGAAAGGCAAACCCAGTCCCAATTTCCTGATAAAGGACTAGAGCCAGAGGTTTCAATATTTAATTCAAATCCTACATTTTTTAAAGCAGTAGTAAGCGCATCTAAATTATATAATAAAGGTTCGCCTCCTGTAATAATAGCTAAACGTCCTGGGTGTGCTAATGCGCTAGCAACAATTTCGTCAATGGATAAAACCGGGTGTTTGCTAGCATCCCAACTTTCTTTTACATCACACCAAACACAGCCCACATCACATCCAGCCAAGCGAATAAAAAAAGCCGCTTTGCCTTGGTGGTATCCTTCGCCTTGCAAAGAATAAAACATTTCCATTACAGGATATTGGGCTATTGTATTCAATTTAAAAATTTATAAAATTAAAATTATTAAAGCCCTTGGTAAGCTTTCATGGTATTTTTTAATAATCCAGCAATGGTCATTAAGCCAACGCCACCAGGCACAGGAGTAATAGCAGAAGCTTTTGCGCAAGCTTCTTCATAATTAACATCCCCTTTAATTCTAAAACCTTTTTTAGCGGTAGCATCGTCTACTCTGGTAATACCTACATCAATAATAACTGCACCAGGTTTAATCATCTCGCCTGTTAAGAAATTAGGCACTCCTAAGGCAGCCACAATAATATCGGCACCTAAGCAAACTTCTTTTAAATTTTTAGTGTGGCTATGACAAATGGTAACCGTGCAATTTCCTTGTGCAATATTGCTACTCAATAAAATACTCATAGGGCGTCCTACTATATTACTACGACCAATTACCACTGCATTTTTTCCTTTGGTTTCAATGTTAAAATATTCAAGCATTAAAATAATTCCATAAGGAGTGGCAGGAATAAAAGTATTTAAGCCTTGCACCAAGCGACCCACATTTACGGGGTGAAAACCATCTACATCTTTAGCAGGATGAATGGCTTCAATCACTTTAGATTCTTTAATATGTTTAGGCAAAGGCAATTGTACTAATATGCCATCGCAATTAGGATCTTGATTGAGTTCGGTAATTTTTGCTAATAAAATAGCTTCTTCTACATCTGCATCAAATCGATATAAAGAAGATCCGAACCCGGTTTCCTCACAGTTTTTTACTTTACTAGCAACATAGGTTTCGCTAGCCCCATTGGAACCCACCAAGATGGCGGCCAAATGAGGGGTTCTTTTACCGGCAGCTTTAAGGGCCTGCGTTTGCTCCAATAAAGTCGCTTTTACAGCGGCTGCAGCTATTTTACCATCTAATATTAACATAAAGCAAATTTAGTTTCTTTGAATTGCAGTGCTGTAATTTTTTTTTAACATTCCATCCCCTGTATCTTTGTGGCCTTAATATACAGTATGGAACAAAACCCAAACCAGCCCCTAAACATTGAAATAAGCGAAGAAATAGCGGAAGGATCCTATGCGAACCTTGCAATTATTACCCACAGCAATGCGGAATTTGTTGTTGATTTTGTAAACGTCATGCCTGGAACGCCAAAGAGCAAGGTAAAAAGTAGGGTCATATTAACCCCTATGCATGCCAAAAGATTTATGAAGGCTTTGGTAGAAAATGTTGAAAGATACGAGCAGGCCAATGGGCTTATTGCCGACATGCTACCGGTAGAAATTCCAATGAATTTTGGAGGACCCACAGCACAAGCATAAGTATTTCTTAAAGTAAACATTTATAATTACCAGTTAGTACTTTGTTCAGCGAAGCTATAATAACCTTCATTGCTAACGATAATGTGATCAACAAGTTTAATGTCAAAATAGGCAGCCCCTTTTTTAATTTTATCTGTTAGTAGCGTATCCATAAGACTTGGTTGTAGTTGACCACTTGGATGATTGTGACATATAATAAAACCAGTGGCTTCATGGCTTAGTGCCAATTTAAAAATAAGTCTAGGGTCGGCAATGGTGCCAGTAATTCCACCTTCACTTAATACAGCTTCGTGAATAATTTTGTTGGCTTGATTTAATAATAACACCATAAATATTTCTCTGTTTTCAAACTGCAATAAATATTTTAGATGTTCGGCTACGTCGCCACTTTGGTGAATGTTTTTAGGTGGAATGGCATTATGAATTCTTCTAGAGCCCAATTCAATAGCTGCTAAAATTCTAATAGCTTTTACTTTGCCAATACCTTTAATTTTTAAAGCAAGAATGTCTATCACATTAAATTTTGCAAATTTTTGAAGATTATTTTGTGTTGCATGAAGCAATGATCTTGCAAGATCAATAGCATTGTTATTGACTGTGCCGTGTTGCAGCAAAATGGCTAATAGTTCTACATCGCTTAAATTTTTAGGGCCTTTGTTATAAAGCTTTTGAACTGGTTGGTCTTGGGGGGACCAATTTTTAATATTATTTGTATTCATCATACTATCAAATCTATCCAAATCGGGAATTGGTAAAGAGCGTATAAATACTGAAAAAAAGCATGAAATATGTGTATAAGTTCGCGAGATGTTGAAAAGTAGGGCCATTATTTTTTATGTTTTGTAAACGATAATTATAACTTTGACGCACATCCCTAACTACATGAATCCTTCAGTAAAAATATTCGCTGGAACTGGCTCACAAGCCTTGGCGGAAAAAATTGCCCAACGCTTTGGCGCCCCCATTGGAAAAATAAATATTCAAAAATTTAGTGATGGTGAATTCCAGCCTATTTTTTTAGAAAGTATTAGAGGCGACTATGTTTTTTTAGTACAAAGTACTTATGCGCCTTCTGAAAATTTGATGGAATTATTAATGATGATTGATGCGGCGAAAAGAGCAAGTGCATATAAGATTATTGTAGTCATTCCATATTATGGTTTTGCAAGACAGGATAGAAAAGATAAACCAAGAGTTGCCATAGGGGCAAAATTAATTGCTACATTATTAGAAGCAGCTGGAGCGCATCGTGTTATTACCATGGATTTACATGCTGCACAAATTCAAGGATTTTTTGATGTACCAGTAGATCACTTAGATAGTTCAGCCATATTCATTCCATATATTCAACAATTAAAGCTACAAGACTTAGCCTTTGCTGCACCCGATGTAGGAAGTACCAATCGCGTGCGAGAGGTAGCTAATTACTTTAATGCCGAAATGGTAATTTGTGATAAGCACCGTAAGCGTGCCAATGAAATAGCTAGTATGGTGGTAATAGGGGATGTTACGGGTAAAGACATCGTTATCGTAGACGATATTTGTGATACAGGTGGAACCTTGGTCAAAGCAGCCGCCTTATTGAAGGAAAAGGGAGCTAAAACGGTACGTGCCATGATTACACATCCTGTATTGAGCGGTAAGGCCTATGAAAATATTGAAAATAGCGTTCTAGAGGAATTGGTGGTTTGTGATACGATTCCATTAAAACATGCTTCAAAGAAAATACAAGTATTAACGGTGGCAGATTTGTTTGCTATAGCTATTAGAAATGCCTATGAAAACAAGAGCATAACCAGCTTATTTGTCCATTCTCAATTAAAGGCAAGAAGCTAATAATCAACTAGTTATCAAATAAAACGAAATAGTAAGGAGAGACTTTGGTTTCTCCTTTATTATTTCATACCTTCGCCGTCCAAATTATTTATCAAGAAAATAAAAAAATCAGTAATGAAAACAATTACAATCGAAGGCCACTTGAGGACCGAAAATGGCAAAAAAGCCGCCCGCCAGCTTCGCTCTCAAGAAAACGTGCTGGGTGTAATTTACGGGGGTGCTCAGGAGGTTAATTTTTATGCTCCTGCAAAGGCTTTTAAGTCTTTAGTGTACACAAGTGAATTTATGTTAGCACAAGTAACAGTAGAAGGAAAAACGTACAAATGCATTTTGAAAGATTTGCAATTTGATAAAGTAACCGACTTATTGTTGCATGTAGACTTATTAGAATTAGTAGACGACAAAAAAGTAGTAGCTACTTTACCTTTAAAAATGATTGGAACTTCTGTTGGAGTAAAAGCAGGAGGAAAATTAATTGTAAAGATGAAGACATTAAAAGTTAAAGCTTTACCAAAAGATTTAAGAGAGTTTATCGAATGTGATATTACGAATCTTGAATTGAATGGTAATATTCGTGTACAAGATGTGAATGCACCTAATATGGAGATTATGAACCCTCCTCGTATTCCAGTTGCATCTGTAGTATTAACACGTTTATTGAAGCAAGAGGAATCAGCAACACCTGCTGCTGGCGCTGCTGCACCTGCTGCTGCTGCTGCCGCTGCACCTGCTGCAAAAGCTGCTCCGAAGAAATAAGATCTTATTTAATTAAGCATATAAAAATCCCTTCTCGAGTTCTCGGGAGGGGATTTTTAGTTTTAAACTCTTGCATGTTTTTGCTTAAATTTGAAATGGAATACAATTAAACAAATGTCAAAATTTTTAATCATAGGATTGGGGAATATTGGTCCCGAATATGCGCATACTAGGCACAACATTGGCTTTGATGTGCTAGATGCATTTGTGATAAAGCAAGGAGGCTTTTTTAAATCGGATAGATTGGCCGATGTAGCAGAAGTAAAATGGAAAGGCAAAACATTTATTTGTATTAAGCCCACTACTTTTATGAACTTAAGCGGGAAGGCATTTAAATATTGGATGGACAAAGAAAAAGTAGCAGTAGAAAATACTTTAACGATAGTAGATGATTTAGCATTGCCTATAACAAAAATTAGATTACGTGCAAGCGGGTCTGATGCAGGACATAATGGATTAAAAGACATTCAACTTACATTGGGCACCGATGCGTATCCTAAATTAAGATTTGGTATTGGAAGTGATTTTAAAAAAGGGCAACAGATAGATTTTGTTTTAGGAAAGTGGGCTCCTACAGAAAAAAAGATAGTGGATCTTAAAATTGAAAAATGTGTAGAAGTAATAGAGTCCTTTGCAAGCATAGGATTGTCAAGAACAATGACCATGGCGAACGCATTAGAAATTGTAGCATAATTTAAAAATAAAATTTATGAGTATATTTTGTATTGGAAGAAACTATGTTGCGCATGCGCATGAACTAGGAAATGAAGTGCCTACTTCTCCGGTCATCTTTATGAAACCTTCCACAGCAGTATTAGCCGAAGGAAAAAACTTTACCATCCCTTCTTTTACCAATGATCTGCATTATGAAGGAGAGTTAGTTTTACGTGTAAGCAAGCAGGGGAAAAATTTAAAAGGCCCTAATGTTTTAGATTATTGCGATGCTATCACAGTAGGTATAGATTTTACAGCAAGAGATTTGCAAAATAAATTAAAAGAAAAAGGGTTGCCATGGGAAAAAGCAAAAGCTTTTGACGATGCTGCTATTTTAGGCAAGTGGATACCCTTAACATCTGCTATTGTAGAAAACCCCATTCATTTCTCTTTGCATAAAAATGGCAGTATTGTTCAAGACGGCGATTCTTCTTTAATGATATTTCCATTAGCTACCATATTAGAAAGTCTTACAGAATACTTTACTATTTACCCTGGTGACTTAATATATACAGGCACTCCAGTAGGAGTGGGGCCTACCTTAAAAGGGGATGTTTTTGAGGGCTATTTTGAAGCAAATCAAGTATTTAGCGTTAAAGTGAACCTCTAATTATCAAGAATTTTAACTAAATTTGCCACCCCTTAAAAGGGGTAATAACCATTCGGCGAGGTAGCTCAGTTGGTTAGAGCACAGGATTCATAACCCTGAGGTCCCGGGTTCAAATCCCGGTCTCGCTACATGAAAATCAAGGACTTACG
>CAINWZ010000081.1 GCA_903854725.1 uncultured Bacteroidota bacterium | reverse complement strand
TGTATCTAGTTTATATAAGGCATACCCTCATTCCACACTTGTTACCTGCGGTGAAGCGGTTGGTTTACCCGATGGACAAATGGGCAATAGCGAAGTGGGTCATTTAAATTTAGGCGCAGGACGTATTGTATACCAAGAATTGCAAAGAATTAATGTGGCTATCAAAACAGGTGAATTAGCAAGCAATCCCACTTTACTTGCTGCCATTGATTATGCGCTACAAAATAATAAACCACTTCACTTATTAGGCCTGGTGAGTGATGGCGGCGTGCATTCTCATACAAGTCATTTAAAAGCTTTATGCGATTTATGTAAATCAAAAGGATTATCTAAAGTATTTATTCACGCTTTCACCGATGGCCGAGATACGGATCCAAAAAGTGGTCTAGGATTTATAGAAGATCTTGAAAATTATTTAAAAAAATCTGCGGGAAAAATTGCTACCGTAAGCGGAAGATATTACGCAATGGATCGTGACAAAAGATGGGAAAGAGTAAAATTTGCTTACGATGCATTGGTAAAAGGCGAAGGTCCTGTAGCAGATAATGCCTTGGCAGCGATTAAAGAGAACTACGCCAATGCTATAACCGATGAGTTTATAAAACCTACTATTCTTAAAGAACAAGGCCAACCTATTGCCACCATTCAGGAGGGCGATGCTGTGCTTTGCTTTAATTTCAGAACCGATCGTTGTAGAGAAATTACAGAAGTACTTTCACAAAAAGATTTCCCAGATGCTGGAATGAAAAAATTAGACCTCCATTATACTACTATTACAAAGTATGATGAAACTTTTAAAAAAGTAAATATCATATTTGAAAATGATAATTTACAAAACACATTAGGCGAGGTATTGGCAAAACACAAAAAGAAGCAAATTAGAATTGCTGAAACAGAAAAATATCCGCACGTTACTTTTTTCTTTAGCGGGGGCAGAGAAGTTCCCTTCGATGGAGAAACAAGAATCATGGCCCCTTCTCCCAAAGTAGCTACCTACGATTTACAACCCGAAATGAGTGCACAAGAATTAACCGATAAATTATTGCCTGAAATAAAAGCAGGTAATCCAGATTTTGTTTGCTTAAATTTTGCCAATGCGGATATGGTAGGCCATACTGGTATTTTTAGTGCGGTAATGAAAGCCGTGGAGACAGTAGATAGCTGTGTTGAAAAAATTGTTACTACTGGTTTAGCAAACGGGTATACCATATTTTTAACTGCCGATCATGGCAATGCCGATTACATGATCAATGAAGATGGCAGCCCTAATACAGCGCATACCTTAAATTTGGTGCCCTTTTTCATTATAGACAAAGACTGGAAGGGTGATATAAAGCCGGGAAAACTTGGAGACTTGGCCCCTACGATCCTCAAAATGATGGACATTGACATACCTGCAGAAATGACCGGCGATGTATTAATCTAAGAAAAATTGTAAATTAAGATTATCTTTAAGTAATAGTGATTAGCTAATAAAGATAAAGAATCAACATATACATTAACCAATTTTAAAACTAAGTTATCATGATAAAGAAAATACTAATTGGATTGCTAGTTATTTTAGTAGCCATTCAATTTATTCGTCCAGCAAAAAATAATTCAGCAGATGTTACTAAAGATATTTCTACTTTGTATCCAATGCCAGACAGCGTTAAGGTAATCGTTGACAAAGCTTGCGCCGATTGTCATACCAACAATACAAAATATCCTTTTTATGCAGCAATACAACCTATTAGCTTTTGGTTAGCAGATCATGTAAAAGATGGTAAACGTCATTTTAATTTTAATGAATTTGCAGGTTATAGACTGGCTAAGCAAAATCACAAATTAGAAGAAGTGATTGAGCAAATTAAAGAAGGTGAAATGCCTTTGCCTTCTTATACTATTATTCATACAGAAGCAAAATTAACAGAAGCCGAAAAAGCAACTTTAACAAAGTGGTGTCAAAATATTATGGACACTTTAAAGGCTACCTACCCTGCAGATAGTTTGATCCTTAAAAAACAAGGCGCTGCAGCTCCAACAAAGTAGTTTGGCCTTATTATGAAAATTGTAAAAGCGACGTATTTAATTTCAAGCCCAAGCTTTGATCAATGCCCATCATTGAATGCGCCAGAATATGCATTTATAGGCCGAAGTAATGTAGGCAAATCCTCTATTATCAATGCTATATGTGCTCAAAAGAATTTAGCAAAAACCTCCGGCACACCCGGCAAGACGCAACTAATAAATCATTTTGAAATTACAAGCAATAACGTTGCAAAAGGAAAACAATCAAAATGGTATATCGTAGATTTACCAGGATATGGCTTTGCGAAAGTATCTCAAAGCAGCAGAAGAAGATGGGAGCAAATGATTGAAAATTATTTAAGAAAAAGAGATAACTTAAGTCGTGTTTTTGTTTTAATTGATAGTCGACATTCACCACAAAAAATTGACATCGCTTTTATTCAGCAATTGTACAAATGGGAAATACCTTATACCGTTATATTCACCAAATCAGACAAAGAAAAACCGGGCGTGGTAGCAAGAAATGTAAAATCTTTCTTTGATGAATTAAATAAAATTTTGCCCTTTTTACCACAAGGCTTTGTAACCAGTGCAGAAAAAGGAACAGGTGTTGAAGAAGTATTAGCCTGTATAGACCAATACAATAAATTAGACGCAGAGGAGCAATAATGCTAATTAACCGCCTTATCTGCACAACAACTACTTGCAAAGGCTTCCGGTTTCGCTTTAAAAGCAAACCCCATTCCTAAAATATAGCCCATCGCTTCTTTTAAAGCATCATTACTTTTAAACTGAGGATTGGTATTAATATCTGCATGCACTTCCATTTCAATATTATAATCTATAAAAAGATCGCAAAGCTCGTAAGCAATTTCAATACTCTTTGCTACTTCCATTAACATTCTTTCCTTAAGATGATAGCGTTGTGTCGTTTTATCATTGTGAATGTACATGAAGCCTCCATTGTGCTCTCTTAAAAAAACAATCACAGTTGCGAATTCTGTTACATTTGCTTTCACTTGACTATCTGTACCAATACAAACTTTTAGTTTAGTCTTTTTTTCAGACTCAGCAATAATTGCTTGTCTTACTGCTTCTTTGATGGGCAGCACTATTTTTTCTCCGTTAAACTTTCTCCATAACATATTATATAAATTAAATTGTTATTTCAATGTCTACAGTAAATTAGGCCATTCGTGCCAAATGTCAATCAATCGAAATAGGCAGTTTTCAACAGCAGGTGGATAATCCCTTGATTTGTCAAAAAACGACCTATATTTATTACCTTTGTCCACTTAATAGATTACACCTTATGAAGATATTGTTCCAATACATCAAACCCTTTAGGGGCCTAGTTTTCTTAGCATTTATACTTGCCGGTATCAACCAAACTTTTTCATTATTCGACCCCATGATATTTGGTAGATTAATTGACGATTTTGCCAAAAACCCCATTGTGGATGCAGCCGGTCACCATAGAACACAAGCTGATTTTTTAAAGGGTGTAAGCAATATGTTACTCTTATTAGTGGGTACTGCCATGGTGAGTAGAATTGCCAAAGCCTTTCAAGATTATACCGTGAATGTAATCATCCAAAAATTTGGCGCCGCGTTATTTACAGATGGATTAAAGCATTCCATGCAACTTCCCTATCAAGCATTCGAAGACCAAAGAAGTGGAGAAACCTTATCTATATTAACCAAGGCAAGAGCAGATTGTGAAAAATTTATTAGCTATGTGGTCAATGTGTTATTTGGCATCATTGTGAGCGTGATATTTGTTGCTATCTATGCCACCAGATTGCATTGGTCTATAATACCTATTTATATTGGCGGGGCAAGTCTGATAGCCTATGTTACCAATTTATTAAGTAAGAAAATTAAGGTTATTCAAAAAACTATTGTTAAAGAAACTACTTCCTTAGCAGGAACCACTACAGAAAGTTTACGCAATATTGAACTTATAAAAAGTTTAGGATTAACAACGCAAGAAATTCAAAGATTAAATAACAACACCTATAAAATATTAGCACTAGAATTAAAAAAAGTAAAAAATGTTCGTTCCTTAAGTTTTATACAAGGAACGATGGTCAACTTTTTAAGACAAGTAATTACTTTTACTTTAATGTGGCTCATCTTTAAAGAAATTTTAACGGTAGGTCAATTAATCTCCTTGCAATTTTATAGCTTTTTTATTTTTGGACCCTTGCAGGAAATTGGTAGCATCATTTTAAGTTATAGAGAAACGGAAGCTTCTTTAAACAACTTCGATGCGTTAATGAAAAAACCTATCGATCAAACGCCCATTAACCCAACTGCTGTTGGTGAAATTCAACACTTGGCTTTCAATCATGTTGGCTTTCAACATCAAACAGCCAATTTTAAAGCAATTGACAATATTAGCTTTGATGCTAAAAAGGGCGAAACCATTGCGTTTGTGGGACCATCTGGTGCTGGAAAGAGCACGCTAGTTAAATTACTAGTAGGATTGTATCAACCACAAGAAGGGCAAATTTTAGTAAATGATGTCAATACAAATACTATAGACATGGCTAATTTGCGCAATCAAATTAGTTTTGTTACTCAGGATACGCAATTATTTGCAGGAACCATAAAAGAGAACTTAGCTTTTGTCGCACCAAATGCCACTGAAGAAGATATGCTGATTGCACTTACCAAAGCTAGTTGTAGTAATATTTTAGACAAAGGAGGTAATGGTTTAGCAACTTTAATTGGAGAAGGAGGATTAAAATTAAGCGGAGGAGAAAAACAAAGACTATCCATTGCTAGGGCCTTATTAAGACATCCTCATTTATTAATATTTGATGAAGCCACTTCTTCTTTAGACAGTTTAACAGAAGAATCTATCACCGATACGATTAGACAATTATCTGCAGAAAGAGAACAAATCACCATCATGATTGCGCATCGATTATCTACTATCATACATGCTACTAAAATTTATGTGTTGGAAAAAGGCCAAGTGATAGAAAAAGGGACACACGATTCTTTGTTACTCGAAAAGGGTTTGTACTATGCTATGTGGAGACAACAAATTGGTGAAAGAAGAATGTCTAATTAAGATCGCTTACTCTCTATCAAATTTCTTTCTTAAATATTCCATCACCGAGGGATCTTCAAGCCCCTCCATGTCACTTAATTCCAATTCAATAGCCTTGGTACTTAAGCGTATTTCTATGAGTGATAAGAAAATAGAAATAGAAAAAGAGATTAAACTAATGGCAAAAATAAATTTAGCAACTGTTTGGTATTCAATAAATATAAAAAACATGCATAAAATAGAGAGTAGTAAAGTGGCTACTCCATAGGTTTGCATATTCTGTATCAGCTTTATCCTGTATTTCAAATTCTTAATTTGGCCAAATATGATATGGCGCTGCTCAAGCTGCTGGTATTTATCGTGCAATACTCTCACCCTATTAGAAAGGGCCAAAAAACGGTTGGTATAGGCCAGCATAATTAAACTAATAGCTGGAAAAAGAAGGGCGGGTATATTGACAGATAATTCCATGACACAAAAATATAAAGTATTTTTGTGACCACAGCGCCCAATATGGAAAAAGAGCAGTTTAAGGAAATTCAGTCAAGTATACCCCACGAACCTGGTATTTACCAGTATTTTGATGGCAAAGGGGTCTTGTTATACGTAGGCAAGGCCAAAGATCTCAGAAAAAGAGTGAGCTCCTATTTTTTCGTGGCCCAACAAAATCAAAAAACGGTTGAATTAGTTCAGAAAATAAAAGATATCCAATTCACTATTGTCGACTCAGAGCATGACGCTTTTATACTCGAAAATGAGCTCATTAAAAACTACCAGCCCAAGTATAATATTAATTTAAAGGACGATAAAACCTATCCCTATATCGTCATTAAAAACGAATCATTTCCAAGAGTTTATTTAACTAGAAGAAAAATAAAAGATGGCTCTACCTATATAGGCCCCTTTACACACGCACTAGCTGTTAGAGAATTAATTAGCCATATCAAACAAACCATTCCATTAAGAACCTGTACACTTCCTTTGACTAAAAAAAATATAGAGCTAGGTAAGTTTAAAGTTTGTTTAGAATATCACTTAGGTAATTGTTTGGGACCTTGCCAAAATTATCAAACCGAAAACGATTATAATAATTCCATTCAACAAGTGCAAAACATATTGAAGGGTAATATTAAACCAGTCATACAACAGTTAGAAGTTCAGATGCAAGCAGAAGCTGCTACTATGAAATTTGAAAAGGCTGGCCTTACAAAAAAGAAAATAGAAGAACTCGAGACCTATCAAACAAAATCGGTAGTGTACACTAAACATCAGCACCCTATAGATGTTTTCAGTATTGCTCACAACGAAGATCAAGCATACGTAAGTTATGTAATGGTACAGGAAGGTAGAATTATTCAAACGCATATTTTACCCTTAACTGTACCATTAGAACAAGACAAGGAAACTATTCTATCCTTCGCCATTCATTATTTTAGAAGTAATTTATCTTCTGATGCAAAAGAAATCATTGTTCCTTTTGATTTTCAAGATAAATTACCTGGCGTTAAATACACGTTACCCTTACAAGGAGATAAAGAACAGCTTTTAGCACTTTCTCAAAAAAATGCCGACTATGCTTTGAAGGACTGGGAACATAAGCAAAAATTAGTGCAGGTAAGCCCTATTCAAAATGATACTGTTTTAGCAGCACTTCAAGATCAATTACATCTTGGTGCATTGCCAATACATATTGAATGTTTTGATAACTCCAATATTCAAGGCGCATTTCCAGTGTCTGCAATGGTTTGCTTTAAAAATGGCACACCTAGTAAGTCAGACTATCGTAAGTTTAATATTAAAACAGTTGTTGGCATTAATGATTTTGCCAGTATGAAGGAATCGGTTTTTAGAAGGTATAAATCGGTGGTAGAAAAGAAACAATCACTTCCTCAGCTTATTATCATTGATGGCGGTAAAGGGCAATTAAATGCAGCTATTGAAGCGCTAACGGAACTTGGTATTCAACAAAAAGTAACAACAGTAGGATTGGCTAAAAATTTAGAGGAACTATTTTTTGTAGGTGATAAAGATTCTATGAAATTGAACTGGCAAAGCGATGCGCATAGATTAATAAGAAATATTAGAGACGAAGTACACAGATTTGGCATTCAGTTTCATAGAAGTAAACGATCTAAAGGCGCACTTGAAAATAGTTTGGATCAAATTGAAGGCATTGGCCCTAAAACCAAAGATTTATTATTGATTTACTTTAAATCGGTTCAAAAAATAAAAGAAGCCAAACTGGAATTGCTTTCAGAAATCATAGGACCCAGCAAAGCGCAAATATTAAAAGAGGCTTTTGCAAAAAGAGAGGCCTAATAACCCATTTATTTTGCTAATAAACCCATCTGTCTTGCTCGTAATCAAATATTCTTTGTCTAATCTTCTCTCCTTCTAACAATCTTTTATTCGGATCTTTATATAAAGCATTCAACATTTTATCGTTGTAATTATCTAAAGTAGATTTTACAACGTATCCATTAAAATAGCGGCTTTCAAATAATTCTTCCCAAGTAATTCTACTAGAAATATTCCTTGGATTATACACTTCGTTTTTTGCTAAGCTTGCTCTTAATTCTGGATAGTAAATCCAAAATAAAGTACGCTTAATAGGTTTGTTATTTATCACAATCGTAGCAACTGGAGCAATTCCAATAATTCTACAATACATTCTGCTGGTTCTGTTGTCAAAAATAAATTGCTCCTTTAATCTGAATGTATAAATAGAATCAGGATTAGGGGCTAGTTTAGTATTGTAAATAATACTTGTATCAAAAACATTTGGATTGTTAATATTTTGAACCAATTGTGTATCTAAACTTCCTTTCAACATTGAATTAACTTCATCAATGCCCAATGGCTTTGTAAAACGATCATCTCCCCCTTCTGCAGAAAAAGGAACCACTCCATCTTTTTCAATAGCCCTTAATAAAATGGCGAAAAAACGCTGATCTCCATTATCATCATACGCTTGGTAAATAAAAGGGCGATTAATTTTCTCTCTTCCGTCAATTTCTTCCCAAACAAATTCACTAAATAACGCATCTTCTTCTCTTAAATTCTCATAAGGCAAAGGCGTTCTTTCTTGTGTAATTTTTCTTTTATTATTTTCTGAGGAAAAGCCATAATTAGGCCTTAAACTCTTTCTTGTGTTTGCATTAAAACCACCCACCATCGTTGTATCAATTGTTTTAGTAGATTTCACATTAGGATCAACCACTACCTGTGTTACTGGTGCAGCAGGTACTTCAATAGGTTTTGGAAGTACTGTATCCTTACTTGCAGGTGCTGCTTTTTTCTTGTAATTGAATTGAGCAGTGGCGCTATTTACTAATACAAGTCCTATTACTAAAAAGCAACTATTATATATTAATTTTTTCATGTCTTATTTTTTTCTACTTTTTTTTCAAATATTAATCACTTCCGTCTATGTGTCCTTATTGTAAAATAAAAGTAATGGTTTGATCTAATTTTCTACTTCCCCCTCCTGGCTCTGTTACTTTTATTTCCCCTATGGTAACTGTTGTGCCTGGTTGACATCTTCTTATTAAAGCTTGTGCACCGCCTGCAAACGCTGCGCCATTCACTTCTGCCACTTCTGGTTCATCAAACCCTTTGCCTGTAGCAATCACAATAAATGATACCACATTAAATTTAACGCCTTCAAAAACAAAATCTCTCAAATCTGCAATAACACCTTGTTGAACCCTAAATTTATTCGCAGCCATATTGCCTCCAGCACTTCCCCCAATAATCGCAATTGGATCTGGAACACGCTTCACAGGAATATTAATTTTTTGAGATAATTTACCATCATTCACATTCACCATAACGTTACCAAGTTGCGTACATTTTACGATGTACTGACCTGGACTTGCTTTACTAATAGTTGAACCACTACCCTCCACTGTTACATTTACTTTTTCAGCACCTCCTCCGCCTGTAATACTTAATGGATTATCTAGGCCTTTATAAAATACCCTTGTTTTATCTGTTGATACTACTAAGCCAGTTGGTGTACCTACTGTAAACTTCACATCTTTTTCTACAATAGCAGTTTCACCATTTGGCTTTAAAAAAGAAATTCTCACTCTCTTCATATTCGCACCAGGTGATCCAGCAGTCGTTTTATACACCGCAGATCCATCGGCTGTGATAGGAACGTTCACTCCATCAATAGAAATAGAAGGCTTCGCAGCACTACTAAATGCGCCCACCCCGGCAGTAATAATTAATTCTTCGCCAGCCATTAAATATTGAGAATTAGAAGCAGCAAATGCATTGAATTGATCATAGACTAACTCTACTTCACCAATTTCTTTATGACAATATTCTGCAACCTGCGCTTCACTGTTTCGAATATCATTTTGAAACTTAGTTAATATGGTAATGGCAGCAACACTTGGAGTCATATGAAAATATGCATAAGCCCAATCGTCTTTACCGGCAATACTTGTAGTAGCAGGAATAGATAAATCTAATGGCAAATTAGGAATTACCTCTTTGGCAATAGCAGGATCAATCGCTGATAAATCGGCTTTAAATTGAACTAATTTTTTATAG
This sequence comes from uncultured Bacteroidota bacterium, assembly GCA_903854725.1. GTDB lineage: Bacteria > Bacteroidota > Bacteroidia > Chitinophagales > Chitinophagaceae > Sediminibacterium. The sequence goes on along the minus strand of CAINWZ010000081.1, from coordinate 18,679 downwards.
AGCTCCTGCCCTTTTGATTCGCCTGCTTTATTATTTAAAAATAATCTTGAAGTCGCATCTAAATCGTCTTCTTTATACTCCTCTTTTCCATCTTTCGTTTTCAAACCAGATTCTACTTTTAAATCATGTTTCAATGATTCTACATAAGTATACATCGCATCTGCATAGCCACGTGCTTTCTCTGCCTTAGGCGACCAAATTGCTGCTTTTTCTGCAGTTTTTGGATCGGCCAATTTGCTTCGTAAAGATTTATAGATATCTGTATTCTTTCTTTCTATAATATTACTTGCACTATTTAAACTTTGTTCAATAGTTTTAAACGCATTCAAAATTTCACTAGATACATTTAATGCCAACAATGCAGTTAACACTATATACATAATGTTAATCATCTTCTGCCTTGGCTCCTTAGGTAATGACATGTATACTAGATTTTAATAAAGTGAAAAAGTTGAATAATTTAATTAACGACCTTGCATAGCAACTATCATATTGCCATACACTTTGTTTAATTGTGTAAGATTGTCTGCTAATAATGCAATTTGCTCCTTCGCTCTAATAGCATCTTGTGCCGAGCTTGACATGGCATTAGAAGCTTCCGCTAATTTGCTATAATAGGTATTCATTGCTTCCATACTCTTACTCATCATTTGAAACTGCTCATTTAAATTCTTAACACCATCCGTTGCTGTAGCAAAACTTCCTAAATTAATAGAAACACTTCCTGCAGCCTCTTTAATAGCACCCAAAGCACTTGCAGCATCTTTTGTGTTATGTGTGAAATCTTTACTTGCTTTTGACATGTCTGCCAAATCGCCCAAATACATTGCAGTGTCATTTAAGCGCTGAAAACTATTACTTAATTTTTCAAAAGCTGCGCCATCTAATTTTGCAGCCTCCAAATGAGACATCACTGAATCAACTGCACCAGCTTGTGGTGCATGTGTAGCATCACCCACTTCTGGTGGTGGTAAAAATGCATAAATAGTAAAAATTACCGCCTCCGTAATAAAACCAACTATTAATGCATAGTCAGCCCAAGAAAGGTGTAAAATTTTTGCCAATGTGGCTATAATAACAACTGCAGCACCTAAAGAGAATACTACATTGATTATTTTATTGGTTTTTGGAGAAATAGAATTTGACATTTGTAATAGTTGTAATTTTTTTGAATGATGTTTATTACTTATTTTTTAATTAATTCTTGGTGCCATAGATAAAACACATCTGAAGCCAATATAAGACTTAGCAGTATCTTGGTATTCATAATTTCTAGTACTTACTTGACAGTTGTAGGCAATGTCTTTCCAAGAGCCACCTCTAATTACTTTTCTTTTCATTGTGGTTGGATCTTCGTCTTTTGCATTGTACTGTAAGTCTGGGCTAAAATCGCCTACAAAATTATAACCACCTTCGTAATACACAGAACTTGTCCATTCTGCAACATTACCTGCCATATCAAATAATTTAAAACCATTCTCTGTAAATGATTTTACTTTTGTAGTATATATATTATCATTCTTAGCATCGCCTCCAAAATAATCTCCTCTTCCTGGCTTAAAATTAGCTAACAAACGGCCTTCCTTTGTTCTTGTATAAGGAGAGCCCCAAGGATACATCGCATTTGTTTTTGAATTACCTCTTGCAGCATATTCCCACTCAGCTTCTGTTGGCAGGCGATAAATACCATCAATTTTTTGATCACCCTTGCCCGATTTATCTAAATAAAAATTACTGCTATTGGTTCTCCAATGACAAAATGCTACTGCTTGCTTCCAAGTTACCCCCACTACTGGATATTCATTGAAAGAAGGATGAGAAAAATATAAACGTGTAAATGGTTCATTATAAGAATAAGAGAAATCTCTCATCCACACTAATGAGTCAGGATACACTGGCTGTGTTTCTGTTACCAAAAAATTACTCAAAGGTTGTTCTAATCCTCTAGAAGCTTTTGCAGCTGCTCTTAAATCAACATAAGAATATCTATAAATTAATTTAGTGGGGTCAATTTCTATTTTACCTTGAATACGATTATCAGGACTTAATAAAAGTTCATTCAATTTCTCAATAACCGCTTTACTACTTTGGTTAATTCTCATGGCTCTATTCCAATCAACCTTAATCGTATCTTCTGTTTGGTTGATCCCTCCACCGTAAACTGCTAAATATTTTAATGAATCGCTTACGTATTTCACGAATTTTCGATATTGTTCATTGGTTACCTCAGTGCGATCCATCCAAAAGCTCTGAATTGAAACTAATTTTTTTCTATTCACCATCGCCATATCAATCTGCTCATCGCTTGGTCCCATATAAAAAGAACCTCCCGGTATGGAAACCATATAAGGATCTGAACGGAATTTAGGTCCTTTATTAGGCTCAAAAGCGAGTATGCTAATGGAAACTAAGACAATGCCCATTAAAACCAGGGGTAGTTTAAAAGGCAGTTTATTCAATTTTTTAATCATAATTTATTTTTACCGAGTACTTATCCCAATTAGAACGAAATTTTTTCATTTAAATTTCATTTTATGCAAAAAAAATGGATTCTTTTTTGAGCAGAAAACGTTGATTCTCACTACTTAAATAGGAGTTGCAAATTAAAACATTAGTTGTTAGATATTTGCTAAAAATTCGCTTAGGCTTGAAAATGGAGCCGAACAGGTCTTATTTTGGCATCTAAAGTACTGATTATCAACACTTTCTTTCCCTAATAGCATGGGTATTACTGGCATAGCTTTAGCTGTAAAAAGCAGCATTTTTTGAGGCAAAAACATGGATAGCGCCTTGGTGATCCCCTGGTTGGCGGTAGGACCCACCGAGACCAAGCATTGAAAGCCTTCGGCCATGATGGAGAAACTTTGGGCCCAGTAACAATAAGAACTCGGGTATTGCATAATTATTTTGCGCATCGATTTCATCATAGACTCCGCCTGCTCGATCCATTCTTGTTTTTCAAAAAGCGTTCCAAGATAATATAGATTAGCACACATCATGGCATTGCCACTTGGCTGTGCCCCATCATAATTTTCCTTTTTCCTAACTATCACATCTTTTTGATACGCCGCTGTATAATAATAAAATGTGCTTTGTTCATCTAAGAAATGTTGTTGTACATAATTGATCCATTTCGCCGCTTTTTCAACATAAGAAATATCCCCTGTTATTTCTTGCAAAGAAATATAGGCTTGAATTAAACTTGCATAATCATCCAAAAATGCAAATGATTTTTTGATGCCATTTGTATGTGTATGACAAAAATAATCTTCCTTTTCGTGATACATATTTTGTTCAATCCAATGCATCGTATCAATGGCTTTTTGTTTATATGAACTATCGCCCAATGCTGCATAGGATTTACACAAGCCAATAATCATTAAATTATTCCATGATAAAATAATTTTATAATCTAAGGCAGGTCTTATTTTTTTTGTCCTTGCTTGTAATAAAGCTGTTCTGGCTAATTCAAAAGAGGCATGCATCCCTTCCTCGATAGGCTTTTGTGTCCATAAAATATTAGTATGTTCCCAATTGCCTTCAGTAGTAATTTGATAATAATTACAAAAGTCAGTGAAGATGGAAGGGTCAACTATTGATTTTATTTCTTCGTAACTCCATGTATAAAATTTACCCTCTACGCCTTCGCTATCGGCGTCTAATGCAGCATAGTAAGCCCCTTGCTCACTACTTAATTCGGTAGCTAAAAAATGTATGGTTTGTTGAATGACTTTTTTATAGGATTCTTTTTGTGTTAATTGATAGGCTTCTGCTATCACAGAAAGCAATAACGCATTGTCGTATAACATTTTTTCAAAATGAGGTGCCTGCCATTGCGCATCGGTACTATAGCGTGCAAACCCTCCTGCTAAATGATCATATATACCGCCTTGTATCATTTTGTCTATTGAACGAATGGCATGGACCAAGGAAGCTTCCTGTTTATTTAGATAATAATTTCTAAATAGCATTTGCAAAACAAATGTTTGAGGAAATTTAGGCGCATTACCAAATCCTCCCCACTGCGTGTCTGCTTGTTGTAAAATTCTTTGCGCAATAATAGCTACTTCCTCTTTGGTGGCGAGTACTTCTTGAGAGATAGTTTGATCGGTGGTATTGTTTATTTGAACAACCGTATCTCTAATAATGTGATTCGTTAAAGCATCCGCCTGCTCAACCAATTTATCATAGTTTGTAGTAAAAGCATTTTGCACTCCCTGCAAAACATCCATCCAAGAAGCCCTCTGTGGCATTGCAACAGGTGGAAAATAAGTACCTCCATAAAAAGGCTTTCCATTAGGTAATAAGAAAATATTTAAGGGCCAGCCGCCTGCACCAGTCATTGCCTGTAAGGCATCCATATAAATATGATCAATATCGGGACGTTCTTCTCTATCAACTTTAATGCAAATAAAATGCGCATTCATAAAAGCTGCCACTGTTTCAGACTCAAAACTTTCTCTTTCCATCACATGACACCAATGGCAAGCGGCATAACCAATGCTTAATAAAATGGGTTTATGCTGTGCTTGGGCTTGTAATAAAATTAGTTCAGACCAAGGCTCCCATTGAACAGGATTATGGGCGTGTTGTAATAAATAAGGGCTACTCTCGTGAATAAGATTATTGGTATGTGTTGGATTTGCATTCATTTGAATGCAATTTATTTATTTCTTTTTACTACTTGAGGAAAGAAATTGTTCCAAACCAGCAATCATGCTAGGTGTCTGTGGACTAGGTACTTTAATATGAAGGGTAAGCCCTGCATCTTCAACGGCCTTGCAGGTACTAGAGCCAAAAGCACCGATGGCTGTTCCGTTTTGTTTGAAGTTGGGTGTATTTTGAAATAAGCTCTTTAAACCACTTGGTGTAAATAAACAGATGACGTCAAAAACATGTTCAGCAAGTACTTTTTTAATATCGCTAAATTCTGTTCTATACATATAGCCTAAATCATATTGGCACTCGTGATCTTTGAGCCAATTGACAATTTCATTGTCCTGTTGATTTTCGCTACATACATACAAGAATTTTTCATTGCCTTTATGCTTGTTTAAAACATCAAAAAGTTTTTTGTTGGTACCATCTGCGCCAAAGAATACTTTGCGCTTACGATACATAATAAATTTTTGTAAGTATAATGCAACCGATTCGGTGATACAGAAATATTTGGTATCCTGATTAATATTAACTTTTAATTCATCGCAGGTTCTAAAAAAGTGATCAATCGCATGTTTACTTGTAAAAACAACTGCGGTAAAAACTGCAATGTCAATTTTGTTTTTTCTAAAGTCTTTTGCTGGAATGGGAACCAATTGAATCAAGGGGTGGAAATGAAGGGAAACTTTATGCTTTTTTTCCAAATCAAAATAAGGAGATTTTTCGCTTTCTGGACGCGCCTGCGAAATAAGTATTTTTTTAATGGACTTTGTGGTAACCGCTTTTTTTTCTACGCTCATTTCTTTGCCATTTTATATAATTCAACTTTTAATACGTTCCGCCAAAATACTGCACCACCCACTTATACAAGATCATCAATGGCAATATTTCGAAAGCACAAAGGTAAAGAAAAAAATGAAAGGATGATATATGTAATTTGTTCCTTACAGAGGTCAACGAGAACAAATAACGGTACAAGAAAAGCAGCACTGACAGGCCTGCGGCGCCCGCTATAGCCCCTGGAAAATAAAATGGCTTGGCAAAGGCCAGAATAAGTATGAAGGGCAAGAGCAAAATGCCTAGCACTTTATTAATCATAAATACTACAAAAAGATAGGTCTTTACTAACTCTTTCGTACTAAAAATAGCACCTGCTATTTCTAAACAAATAAATTTACCCAGGTATAAGCTAGTAAAAAAAAGACATACATATAGATATCCTTCCCAAAATGAAATGGGTAATAAATGTCGATTAAAAATGAGCAATGAAGCCATTAAAGCAAAGCTTAAAATAAAACATAAGTTCAATAATAAGGATGCAAAATTATTATGCAATAGCTGCTCTCTATTTTGCAACATACGTAAGGATGATTGACTAAACTGACTAAATAATTTAGGAAAATATTGAGGATACACATTATTCACAAAACCATAAATTAAAATGATTCCAACTATTAAATAGAACAACCAATCTTTATCGGTAACTGCATACCGCTGTTCAATTTTATAAATGATTTGTGTATTGTTATTCGATACTGCATTCTGAAAATATAATGTAAATGCATTTTTTTTATTGCTATAATATTCCCTATAAGTTTTTATATTATTTAGCGAAGAGTCTCCTTTTATGGCTAACTGCTTTTGCATAAACCATGCATCTGCCTTTTGATACGTTAGCGGTAAAACAGCAATATGTTTTATCATCAAAGTGTCTTTTTTAAACAAGCTATCCACCCCTAATGGAGTCGTATCTTTTAGAGATACTACCGCCGGCTTTTGCGCAAAAGCACAAAGCAAGAGCATACACCCTACTACAAAAAATACATATTTAACAGTTGACAACATCTGCTGCAAAAATAAGTATCCTGATGCATAATTAGTAACTAATAACTAGCTTTGTTGCCTAACACTTTTTATGGCAGGTATCTATATTCATATTCCTTTTTGCAGAAAAGCTTGTCATTATTGTAATTTCCATTTTTCTACCCAAACGCAATACATCCAAGAATTTACCGATGCCTTGGTCAATGAGATAGGACTACAAAAAAATTATCTTACAGAGCCGGTCGAAACCCTCTACTTTGGTGGAGGCACTCCTTCATTATTGCAAAAAGCCGAACTAGCTATCATTGTAAAAACTATCAAAGACCATTTTACATTGGCCCCCCAATTTGAATTTACTTTGGAAGCCAACCCTGATGACATCAATCCTGCTAATGCAGCAGACTGGCTTGACTTGGGTGTGAATAGGCTTAGTATTGGTATACAAAGCTTTCAATCCAATGCTTTAGCTTGGATGAATCGTGCACATACGGTAGAACAATCACATCAAGCAATTCAAATAGTAATGGAGGCCGGATTTGAACAAATCAGTGCCGATTTAATATACGGAACGCCCCACTTAACAGATGATGCATTAATAGCAGATATAGAATGGCTGCTACAGTATAAGGTAAATCATATCTCTTGTTATGCCTTAACAGTAGAAGAAAAAACAGCTCTTTATACTATGATTGAAAAAAAGAAAATAGAAGGGATAGATACAGCACAACAAGCAAGACAATTTAATATCATTGTTGATAAATTGGAACAGGCCGGATTTGAACACTATGAAATATCAAATTTTGCACTACCTCAAAGCAAAAGCAAACACAACAGCAATTACTGGAACCAAATTCCTTATTTAGGTTTAGGCCCAGCCGCGCATTCTTTTAATGGAAATCAAAGACAATGGAATATCACCAATAATCAACTTTATTTCCAGGCTTTAAAAAATAATACAGTGCCATTTGAGCTTGAAAACTTAACGCTATCTCAAAAATATAATGAATACATGATGATGGCATTAAGAAAAAGTGAAGGTTTTTCTACGCAATACATTCAAGATGTTTTTGGAGCACAATACCTTGAACAGGTTAAAGCTATCCTTCCAAAATATGAAAAGCTGAAACAACTTATACCCACCAAAGACGGCTATACACTTACCAAAGAGGCGAAATTTTTTGCAGATGGAATTGCTAGTGATTTTTTCTGGATTCCTTAAAGGCTAGACTAATATTTTTTCAATATCCTTGAAAGTAGCCACCGGGTCGTGGCCTTCCCATAAAATTTGATAGATCGCTTTTATAATAGGCAGTTCCACTTTAAGTGTTTCATTGATCACCATTATACATTTACTAGCGTTATATCCTTCTGCGACCATATTTAATTCTAATTCTGCCGCACGAACCGAATATCCTTTCCCAATCATATTACCAAAAGTCCTATTTCTGCTATGTAATGAATAACATGTAACTAATAAATCACCTAAATAAACCGAAGCAGTATAATTCATTTGTTGACAATCCTTATTACTCGATTGCATAATAGCTGAAAGTAAATTGGCCATTTCATTAGCCGCATTGGCAATAAATACGCTTAAAAAATTATCTCCATATTCTAATCCATGTGCAATACCAGCGCCTAATGCATATATATTTTTGGCTACGCCTGCATACTGAACACCAATGACATCATTATTAATTCTTGTATTAATATATTCTGTTTCAAAATAAGCTGCTACTTCTTTAGTGTGATTTATATTCACTCCAGAAAAAGTTAAATAAGAAAGTTGTTCTGCTGCAACTTCTTCCGCATGACTGGGACCCAATAAAGTAAAATAATTTTCTAATGGAACATTAAATTGCTTTGCGAGATATTCATTCAGTAGAATATTATACTTTGGCATGACCCCTTTTACCGCTGAAACTACTTTTTTGTTAATAAACGCTTGCGCCTCTAAACCTTCTAGTGCCGCTGCAATATGAATAGACGGAACGGCTATTATAATAATATCAGATTGATCCACTACCTCTTTAACAGCAGCCGAAAAGCTAATTTTAGAGACATCAAAATATGAATTTCTTAAATAATGGGGATTGTGGTGACGCTTGATAAAGTATTCAATATTAGCTTGTTGACGAACCCACCAGGTAATGGAATGCCCATTATCAGTAACGATTTTAGCAATAGCGGTTGCCCAGCTACCACTTCCAATAATTCCTATACGAATCTTTTCCATTACACAAACATACGAAACAAATAAAAAAGGGGTGCATTTTTCAAATGCACCCCTTTTTGTATACTAAATCTTAGGTTTTACTTTTTTTCTTCGAAAAGCTTTTCCTTGCTTACTACCTTAACAAGCGAACCCTCTTTCAAAGTTTTACTTACAATACTATAAGGACCTGTAATAACTTCTTCGCCTACTTTCAAACCAATAATTTCAATATAATTAAGGTCTTGAATATCCGTTTTAATTTTCACCATTTTCACTTTATTATCTTTGCCTAAAACAAAAACCACTTCAGATAATTCTTCGTCTTTCGCCTCACCAGAAGCAGCTTTATCATCTGGTTTTACAGCACCTACTTTTGTGTCTTTGCCTTGACCATCTTTATCCCTAGTGGTAACAGCATTCAATGGAACTGTAACTACATTTATTTTAGATTTTGTTTGAATGTCAGCACTAGCTGTCATACCTGGTCTAAATGGAAAAATATTATTATCTTTTACTAAATCAGTATAACTATCTGCTAGTAATCTGATATGCACTTTATAATTAGCTACTTCTGCAGAAGAACTTACAGTATTGGCAGTGGATGTGATAGGATTAGCAATTTTATACACAATGCCTTTGAACTTTCTATTGTTATAAGCATCCACTTCTACTAAAGCAGTGTCACCTAATTTAACTTTAGTAATATCATTTTCACCAACATCTACTCTTACTTCAATACTTTTCATATCGGCAACACGCATCATTTCTGTTCCTGTCATTTGAGCTGTACCTACCACACGTTCTCCTTTTTTCACATTCATTAAACTAATGATGCCGTCCATAGGACAAGTAATAATAGTACGTGCTAAATCTTTTTCTGCTCTAGCCAATTGTGCTTTTACACCTTGAATTTGCGCTTCCCCACTTTTAATAGACTCTTTTGCTGAATTATAAGAAGATTCTGCAGAACGAAAAGCTTGTTCAGTTTGTTCGTATTCAGATCTTGAAACAATTTTATCTGCAAATAACTTTTTGTAGCGATCGTTAGTGGACTTGGTATTCTCATAAGCAGTTTTCAAACCACTTAAGGCAGCTTTCACATTCTCGTATTGCGCCTTAACTTGATTAACACTTGCAGTAACTTGATCTCTTTGAGAAGAATAAATATCAGCATAAATTTTAGCTAACACTTGTCCTTTCGTAACCTTATCTCCTTCTTCGACATATAAGTTTACGATCTCACCTGAGATATCTGGACTCACTTTAACTTCCACTTCGGGATATACCTTACCACTTGCATTTACTGACTCGGTAATAGTTCTTAATTGAACTTTTTCAGCAGTCACTTCAATGCCTTCTGTTTTACCAATCACGCCAGCTTTTTTCAGTCCCACCAATAGGGCAATGACTGCTACTAATCCAACGCCTATCCAAATTAATTTCTTATTCATTTTTATTTATTTTTTACTTCTTATAATGTTAAAGCTTCTCCTTTATAAAATTCAAGTAATTTAATTCTAAATACAAACTCATATTGAGCTGTTTTAAAATTCACTTTTGCTTTAAGGTAATTGTTTTGATTGTTTAATAATTCTATCGTTCCTAATAAGCCTAATTCATATCGCTTACTAGCAAATTGATAAGTTTTTTCAGCAGCATTTAATGCCTTTTGTGTGGCATTTAATTTGTTAAACGCAACAACTGCGTTTGTATAAGCTGCATAAATATCTTGCTTTAATTTACGTTGAGTATTTTCTTCTTGCAAGGTTACATTCTGCAAATTTAATTTAGACTGCTTGTAGGCAATTTTAGATTGATTGCCGTTAAATATAGGAATTGACATTTGAAGACCAACGCTTTGTCCAAAGTTATTGCCTACTTGTGTATTCCAACCATTCCAAACAGTACCCCAATTACGTGTAGCCGAAATAGGTGTGTAAATTGGAGATTGAACATAGTATTTTGCATTGTTTACGCTAACAAATGGAGAAGCCGCATTGGGCGTACTAAAACCACTCATCTCATACCCTTTGATATAGTTAAATTGATTCGAAAAATTCGATGTTAAGTTATAGCCAAAACTTATAGTAGGATAAAAACTTGCTTTCGCTACTAATGTATTTTTTTGTGCTGCTTTCACTCTTAAGGCCGCTGCTTTTACATTGGGTAAATTTTGAGAGGCGTAATTAAAAACATAGTCAGGTTGTAAATCTGCAAAGGATTGTAATTTAATTTGATCTACCGGCTGCGCCACAACATTAAAGCTTGCAGAAGCGTCAAGGTTTAATAAAGCCATTAAATTTAATTTTCCTTGTTGCACATTTGAAATGGCAGTAATATAACTACTACTATCATTTGCTAATTGTGTCTCTAATTCTAATAAATTTAATTCAGGCAATAATCCCACTTCTACTCTTTTACCCGTAGCGGCTAATTGTTCTTTTGTTTGCTGAATTTGAATTTTTGCAATTTCACTTTGTTCAATAGCAGATAATACTTGCAAATAGAAAGTGGCCACATTCAATGAAATATCATTAGCAATAGTTTGCTTATCGGTTTCACTTGCATACCAACTTAAACTAGAGGCGTCTGCGTTATTTTTTAATCTTCCCGCATTATATAATTGCATTCCTCCGTTTACTCCAAAATTATTATATAAAAATTGAGTATTAGCAAATCCATTGGTGGTTGGATCGATAGAACGACCTAATCTTAATCCCATTCCAGTAGAACCACTTATAGTAGGCAGTCTATTAGAATTGGCCAATTCTGCTTGCAATTTGGCCAATCTAGCTTGCACATCTGCTTGTTGAACAGAGATATTATGCTGAATGGCATATTCAACACAAGATTTTAAATCCCATTGCGTCGGAGTTTGTGCCATTAAGCTAATGGACGAGAAAAATAAGGTTATAGTTAGTAGATATTTCATGCGTATATTATTAGATCTCTTTTTTTACAGCACAAAAATACTACATAAACAGGTAGTTGAGTAATTTTTAGACAGACGGAAAAGGTATCTGCTGAACAGCATTTAATAACGATGAAAGGCTATAAATTGTGTTTTTTACCAATATATAAGGCTGCCAAGAGCTAAAACATTACCAGAACAACCCTAAATAAGGACTATTTAGCTAGATTTCTTATAATAAAATATTCTATATAATAGCAATACAATACCCACTAATATGACTGCCGTTAAAGCGGAATAAGGTTTATCTATGACCACTGCAACAGCTACTAAAGCGTAGGATAATACAAAAATTACACAGAAAATAGGAGTCCATTTGCGCAATGCTCCAGTAACCACTTCATCTCCTTGTTTTTTTCTCCTTAATATCAACAGCGTGGCGGCAGATGTGCTCATTCCCATACAATCTAAAAATATACTAAAACTTAGCACATCATCCACTCCCTTTCCAAAAAAGGTAACTAATATAGTAGCAATTGCAAAAACAGTTAAACCAGGAACCAAGGCGTCAGTTGTAGGATGTTTTTTTTGAAAGAGTGCTGGCAATACTTTGTCCTCACTCATCGCAAACATCACCCTAGGATTACTCATTAAAATAACATTCACATAGGCTAGCACACTTAATACCATGGCAAAATCAAAAACCTTGGCACCAAATTTTCCAAACCAAGCTTCAAACAATAAAGAACCAATTGCATTGGCATTTTTCATTTGATCAAAACCAATGACTTTAATATAAGTATAGTTAATAGTTAAGTATAAAAATAATACTACTAATATACCTACTACAATACCTCTTTGCATGGTTTTAGCAGACTTTACCTCTGATCCAAAATTGATAGTTTGTTGATAGCCCCCATAAGTGAAAAAGACAGATACCAAACTCACTAATAAAAGTAAGGCCCCATTGCTTCCATCATAAGTATAAATTTTTCCTTCATTAATGCCATGTGGCGGAACCGTCACTCCTTTAAACAAAGAAGAAATAAGTAAAACAATTAATGAAATTTTTACGACCGTTAAAATATTCTGCGTACGACTACTTGTTTTTAATCCCAACAAATTAACAATATAAAAAAGCCCCACCGAAACGGAAGCCACAATAATATTAAATAAAGTACCAGAGGGTTGTCCAAATAATAAATCACTCACATAGTCGGCACCAATTAAAGCAACGACTGCTAAAGAAGCTGCATTGCTAATGAGAATTAAAACGTTGATGGTAAAGCCAACGCCTGGATGATAGCAATGTGCAAATACTTTATAGTAGCCTCCCATCACCGGAAGTCTCTGTCCAATTTCGGCATAAGTCAAGGCCCCAAATAGTGCAATCAATCCGCCGATCATCCATGCACTAAAAAAAATGAATGGTGTACCCGACTTTGCAGCAATGGTCGCAGGTGTTTTAAATATACCCATTCCAATCACCAAACTCACCACAATCATGGTTAGGCTAAAAAAATTAATGGATTGCTTTTCTTTCATAAAATACAATGAATGCTCAATATAATAAAAAGGAGCCAAGTTTTCAACAAGCCGTTAGTAATTAAAACCTATTGAGGGGATATAAATCCTAAATTTGATTCAGAATTAGGTTCATGCAAATGATTAAAAGGGAATCCCGTTAAAATCGGGGGCTATTCCCGTAGCTGTGAGTTCGTTGCTAAAAAGCAATTGATGCAAAAAAATCCACTGAAGCAATTTGGGAAGGATGCATCCATAAAGAACAAGCCAGAAGACCTGCCTAGTTTAAAAAATCAACAGCTTTCGGGTAAAAAAGCAGGGATTGTAAAATTTAGGCGGGGTAGCTTGTCTAATAATTATGGTTCTCTTTCTCCAGGAAGCTCATTGTTCACTCAAAAAACAAAACAATGAGCCAAAAATTAATCACGCTCTCGGTGTGCCTTATCGCCACCACCCTCGCCTTTGGGCAAAAAGAAAAATCTCAAAAAGATTCTTTAAACACAAACACTTTAGAAGAAGTGATTGTAACTGCCAACAAAGTGGAGCAGAAACAAAACTCGACCGGCAAAGTAGTTACCGTTATTAATGCAGCTAACCTTCAAGCCAATGCAGGAAGAAGTATTGCACAAATTTTAAATGAACAAGCCGGCTTGTATTTGCCAGGTAGTGTAAGCAATGTAGGAACCGTGCCAAGCATTTACATGCGCGGTGCCTCCAGTGGTCGTAGTTTAATTTTAATTGATGGCATGCCGGTGGGTGACCCTTCTATGATTAGCAATGAATTTGATTTAAACTTAGTGTCCTTGAATTTAATTGAACGTATTGAAATTTTAAAAGGCGCGCAAAGTACTTTGTATGGATCCGATGCCATTGGTGGTGTAATTAATATTATCACCAAAAATAAATCTATCCCTGTTTTATCGGGAGATTTTAGTACAGGCAGTTACGGAACAAAAAAAATGAATCTACAACACAGCAACACCCTTGGCAAATTCAATTATGCCGTTGGTTATGGTAATGAAACGGCTACAGGATTTTCTGCTGCAACAGATATTACTGGAAAAAATAATTTTGATAAAGATGGGTATGCGAATAAAAATTGGTTTGCCAATATTAATTATACTTTTAACCAACATTGGAATCTAAAAGCTTCCACGCATCAAACAAGTTACAATGCTGATATTGATTACGGGGCTTTTAAAGATGACAAAGATGAACAATTCCATAATGCCACCAAATTGACAGGCTTCGTATTAAAATATAAAAAAGAAAAAACCGTTTTTCAATTGCAGTATCAACTAAGTACACAGGATAGGCAATATAAAAATGATAGTGCAGATAGAATTAATACCATTTTTGAAGACAACCAGTACACAGGTAAATCACACTACGCAGATGCGTTTTATGCCACCTCCGTTTCCAAAAATATACAATGGATTATGGGGGGCGATTTTAGATATGGCTCTTACCAGCAAACCTACGCCTCCATTAGTGAATACGGGCCTTACAACGATAATTTTAAAGATACTTTTCAATACCAGACAGCCTTATATAGTTCTTTATTAATAAACGATGCCTCTAATAAATGGGTATTGGAATTGGGAGGAAGACTTAATAAACATGATCGTTATGGAACTAACCAAACTTTCACTATTAGCCCTTCTTATAAATTAAGCTCCACATTTCGTTTGATGGCAAGTGCTTCTACCGGATACAAAGCACCTTCGCTCTATCAATTAAGTTATAATGAACAATTAAAACCAGAACAATCCTTTAATACCGAGATAGGGATAGACTATAAAACCAATCCGCTTTTTGTTAGAGCTGTATATTACAATAGAACCATTGATAATGGGATAGACTTCAATTATATTGATTATAACTTCTTCAATTACATACAACAAAAAGTAAATGGCTTAGAACTAGAATTTAATTGGAAAGCGAATGAGAAAAATAATTTCACAACTAATTATACTTTAATGAATGGACAAGAGACCAATCAAAATAGAGTCACTACCACCGACACCATAACGTATAACTATTTATTAAAGCGTCCTAAAAATAGCATGGGTATTCAATGGACTTATCAAGCATCGCCCAAATTAAGTTTTAGCATGGCAGCCAGGTACATTAGCAAACGATATGATGTGGGCGGTTATGCTGCGGAAGATGTTAGTTTAAAAAGCTACACCCTAATCAATGCACACATTCAATATAATTATAACAAACATCTTGTATTGTATGCCGATGGACAAAACCTAGGCAATGCTGTGTTTCAAGAAATCAATGGATACAATGCCATGGGTCGAATGTTGATGCTAGGCCTAAGGTTGAAATAATATACTCTTACTTATTAGTTTAAAAAAGCTTTGTATCTTCATACAAAGCTTTTTTATGGAATTTCATTTTGACCAACTACTCACCGTAATTTTTACATTGTTTGCCGTAATAGATATTGTAGGGTCTATCCCACTATTAATTGCCATGAAAGAAAAGTCAGGCGCCATCAAATCGCTTAAAGTAACTTTAATTTCAGGTGCATTAATGATTTTATTTTTATTTCTTGGCAAACCATTCTTACAAGTATTAGGCTTGGATGTAAAATCATTTGCCGTGGGTGGTTCTATTGTGATATTCTTATTAGGATTAGAAATGGTATTGGGTCATGAAATTTTCAAAGGCGATAAAAATGCACATTCAGGAGCCGTTGTACCTATTGCGTTTCCTATTATTGCTGGTAGTGGCACCCTTACTACTATAATGTCTTTAAAAGCCAACTTTGATGAATTATATATTGCATTAGGCATACTTATTAATTTAGCCATTGTTTATGCCGTACTTAAATCTCTTAATGTCATAGAAAAACTGCTAGGGCCCGGAGGCTTACTAGCAGTTCGTAAATTTTTTGGCGTCATCCTTTTAGCCATCGCCGTTAAAATATTCTCCAGCAATGTGGGGGCTTTAAGACGTTAAAAAGAATATTTACAACTCAATATAAAATTTCTACCCACAGCAGAAATTCCACTTGCAAAGTATCTGTAGTTACGATCGGTAATATTTTCTACTTGAAAACCTACACTTACTTTTTTAGTAGGTGTATAGTAAGAAGAGAAATTCAAAGTCATCCAACTAGGCATACCGTCCTTAGTGGCATAAATCTCATTGTCTTCCCCATTTAAATTATAATCTGCAATATGTTTCCAACCATTAAATACACTAAACAATTCTGCATTCCACTTATCAATACTATGCTTTAATCCTACCCTGCCATAGCTTGGAGGAATATGATCTAAAGGCATTTCTTTAGTGCCGTCATTATAGGTACCCTTTGTATAAGTATAAGTTGCTGTTATATCAGTATTTTGCACAACACGCAATCTTCCATTAACATTAAATCCATAAACATTTGCCTTTGCCTTATTTTGCGTAGCATACACATCACTCAACACATTTTGATAAATTATTTTAGATTGTCCATTCCAAGTAAATTTATCTGCTACTAAAGCATTTTTAAACCAAGTATAAAATACAGAAGCTCCCCATGAAAAAGCAGTTGTATTTCTAGAAAGATTTACTTCGGCATTATAAGTATATTCTGGTTTTAAATCTTTATTAGGTACCACTACATAACCCGTTTTGGTATCAAATACTTTGGTTAAATCATCAATATTGGGCGCTCTAAAACCACTACTTACTCCAAAAGCTAGTCTATATCCGTTTTCTCCATTATATGCTAGCCCTGCATTTCCGGTGAAGGCGGCATTGGATTGTTTTGCTTCTGTAAAAGGAAAGTGCATTAAAGAAGTGTCTTTAAATTGCGCATTTAATTGAACCCTATTTAATCTAATGCCCTCATTTAATACCCAATGCGCATCTAATAATTTAGTTTGTTGAAGATAGATTGCTTGGTAGGCCATATGGGTAGGTCCGTCACTATAACGAGTGGTAATAGCACTATTCGCATTAGTAGTTATATT
Organism: uncultured Bacteroidota bacterium; assembly: GCA_903854725.1. GTDB lineage: Bacteria > Bacteroidota > Bacteroidia > Chitinophagales > Chitinophagaceae > Sediminibacterium. Next base: position 1,569 of record CAINWZ010000081.1, on the reverse strand, counting down.
GGTTCTATGTGCCATTGAATTTACAATATCATAATAGGATTCCACGCCAAAATGAATGTCTCCATTTTTTTGCTTGTGCAATAAATCTGCATTCACTCCAATGATATCAACATTCTCTATTCTAAAATCTTTGTTAGCCGATGCAAACTTTCTGCTTATTCTACTCTCTTCTAAATGTTGGTAATTCGTATTAATAACGAGCTCTTGAAAATACCCTTTTAACGCAGAGGCGCTATATTTATAGCCAACCATATTTCGAACTTGGGGTCCATAATACCATTCTGCATAGGCCGGCAATCCTTTACTGGTCTCGGTCAAACGATCATACCTATTAATATTCGAAGAATTAGATAATTGAATATTTAATAAATGTTCTGTATTATCTGTTGGCTTATACATTATTTTTTGTAGAAAATCGGTTTGAGTATAGCCTGTTGTTTTTTGAATATTAACACTGCTATTGTTATCATTCGCAATATCCACTCCATTAGCCCTGGTGACATAAAAAGTACGTTTTCCAAAATCTGGATAAGTAGATGATCTGTTATTGCCTTGACGTAAATCACCAAAACTACTATTGGTAAATGAAGTAAGGTAAGCCCATTTGTTATTCGCAATATTTATATCAACATGTTGGCGATTTTCATTTTGTCCATTGGCATAACGTAATATGGCATTACCACTCGTTTTCCATGAAGCGTCAGCATTGAGTGTTGGGTTTTTGGTAAACATATTCACCACACCCCCCAATGCATCACTACCATACATGGTAGAACTTGGACCATAGTTAATTTCTACTCTATCTAAAATCATATTATCTACTGTGATAATATTTTGTAAATGGCCTGCTCTAAAAATGGCACTATTCATACGAATGCCATCAACCATTAACAAAACTCTACTTGCTTCAAAGCCCCTAATAATAGGACTTCCACCGCCCAATTGACTTTTTTGAACAAATACCTGACCAGAAGCCGTTAAGATATCGGCCGTATTGGCTTGCTGATTGATAAAAGTTTTATCCGTGATTAAACCAATGGTTTGTACTATATTTTTAGAAACCGTTGGAAACTTATTTGCATAAACAACTACTTCTGTTAGTGTATTAGTACTGTCCTTTTTCATAATGCCATTTTGAGCATTAATGAATTCGCTTGCATTTAGCATTAACGCTAAAAGCAAAATATTTTTTTTGCAAAACATAAATTAGTTAAATAATAAAGTGAAAAATGAAATACAGCTTAATGATTAAGCGTTCACTTTAGGAGGCATATAAGGACAAGCATTCCACTGATGTAAAATATCCTGCTTTACTCTTGGAAAAATTAATAATTGAAAATTATTAAACACGAAGTCGGTTGACTTAGTCTCATTGATATAAGGTGCGAAAACCCATTTAAATATTCTTTGTGCCTTTTTATTATTTTCTTGCTGCTGATGAGCCAATTCATCATGTGTCTTTTCCATAGTCACTTCCAATTCATCTGCCAATGCCGTGATCTCAAATTTTGAGTTTATTTTTTTTACGCTCACTATATCAAATAGCATCCCTTGATGCCTAAATTCAGC
>CAINWZ010000080.1 GCA_903854725.1 uncultured Bacteroidota bacterium | reverse complement strand
CCCTTGTCTTTAAAATGGATTTTGCCTAAATATGACACCGTAGTTGATAATGCTCCTAAAGCTGACACATCTTATATCTCGCTTTCAGGTATAAGAATTTATAAGTATAGTTTAAGCAATTCGCTTATTTATGATTCGGTGGGCACTTATAATATTGAAGTCATTGCCAATAATCCATTAGCTGATGGATGTAGTGGAGAGCAGTTAGTAAACTTTGATTTAATAGTTGCAGGGCCGCCTAAAGTTGAAAATGAGATAATTACCACACATTGTATTTCAGATGCTATTAAGTTGAATGATAAGACCTTGTTATTAGAAGAGGATAGAAAAATTATTGCCTATAAATGGAACCTTGGAAATGGGGTAGATACGAATGCCAAATCATTTTCTTTTTTACCCACTTTGGCTGGGAAGTATATTGTAAAGTATTTTGTAATAACAGACATTGGCTGTTTAAGTGATACCATAACAAAAGAAATTATTATTGACAGTGTCCCTAAAGTCAATTTTGGCTTATCTGCTTTGAATTGTCAAAACAAAGAAATTTTCTTCACCGATTCAACAATAGCAAAAGGAAGTGCAGTTTTAAAATATTGGGTCTGGAATTTTGGAGATAGCACTGCTGTTGATACTATTATTGTTGCCAATAAAACAATTGCACATGTTTTTGATTCTTTAAAAAATTATACTGTTTCTTTAGTCGTTGGCACAGAGAATGGTTGTGTAACTAAAGCAAGTAGCATTGTAAAAAATAATCCCAATCCAAAGGTGGGTTTTATTTTACCAGAGGTATGTTTATTAGACGCTTTTGCCCAATTTACAGACACTACTAAAATTGCTGACGCTTCTAATAATTTTAAATATAAATGGGATTTTGGTGAACCAGCTAATACTGCTGCTTCCAATACCGATTCCATAGCGAATCCTAAACATAGATATAGTAATACTGGCGATTATAAAATTGCATTAACAGTTACAAGTATAGCAGGCTGTGTAGCTACTGATACCTTACAATTTACAGTAAATGGTTCTATTCCTAATGCTACTTTTAAAGTAGTCAATGATACGGGTTTATGTTCTAATAGAGAGGTTGAATTTATTAATAAGTCTACCGTAGATATTGGCAAAATTGGAAGAATGATTATTTTTTGGGATTACGATGGGAATTTATTAGACACCACTATTGACGAGAATCCAACAGCTGATAAATCCTATAAACATTTATATAAGAATTTTAGCTATCCCGATAAAATGAACTTTACTATAAAAGTTTTGGCTTATTCGGGAGGGGCTTGCTCGGATGATACCACCACTGCTATTACATTGGTAGCGCCGCCCACAGGTATAACTATTGCTGCTGATAAAGAATATGTTTGTTTATATGACTCCCTTTCATTTAGTGCAGCCATGCAAGGGGGTATTCAACCTTATTCATTTCAATGGAAAACGGATAATGCAGCTGCTGTATTTAAGAATGATTTTTTAAAAGGGGTATCTGCAGGAAATGTAAAAGTATCCATTACGGCTATGGATGCCAAAAAATGTGCGTATGATTATAATGATTTAAAGACAATAGAAGTAAAAGCCATTCCAACGGCTATACTTAAAGCAAAAGATACCGTTATCTGTAATAATGATCCTATTACTTTAGTAGGAGAGGGTAATTATTTATTTACTTGGTTATTAAATGGAACTGCAATAGCTACAAGTGAAATAGATACTTTGTCAACGGCATTAAATGGTTTTTATAAATTAAAAGTAAATGATGGAAAATGTAATTCACTTTTATCAGATCCTATTTTCATCAAAAAATTAATGGTACCCGAGTATACTTTATCCTATAATCCTTCCATATGTATTAACACGCCATTGCAGTTAAATACCAATGCAGCGGAAGCGAAAAATATTTATTTTAAATGGGATTTTGGAGATACTAAAACTTTGGATAAAGCGCAAGCAATTACTCATATATATAATGCAGCGGGCTCTTATAGCGTGAAACTTGCAGTGACCAACGATTATTGCCCTAAATATGAACAATTTTTAAATGGCGATTCAGTTAAAGTTGTATTACCTGTGGCGCCCTCTACTTTTACTTTATTTGTATTGGCAGATGTGGACTCGGTTTTAAATCCACTAAAAAAAGACCCAGGATATACTCAATATGAATGGAACCCCAATAGCTTTTTAAGTAATGCATATATTGAACACCCCGTATTTAATAGTTTAAAATCAATTGACTACACTTTAACAAGAACAGATGTAACAACTGCATGTAAAGTGGATGATATATACAAAATGGATGTTTCAACGGCAGTGGTAATATCAATACCCAAAGCATTTACACCTAATGGCGACAATTTAAACGATGTACTTAAAATTGAACATGGGGCCGGATTAAAGACATTTAATTTTATCAAAATTTATAATAGATGGGGGAATCTTGTTTTTCAAACTTCGAATGTAAATCAAGGTTGGGATGGGCTCACAAATGGTATTCCACAGGAAATGGATGCCTATACTTATTTTATTAGTTACATAACCTATAAAGATGAACCTGTTTCTAAAACTGGTTCTTTTATTCTATTAAGATAAATGAATAGACGCTTATCCATATTTATTCTTTTTTTTCTATTAATGAACTTGATAGGGAAGGCGCAAACACCTTATAATTCGCAAGGGTTTATGTCTACTCAGTATTTTAATCCAGCTTCGGTGGGTTTTGGAATGAATAATAGATTTCAAAGTTTTTTTAGAACCCAGTTTGTGGGAGTGGGAGACCCATTTTATACAGCAGGAGTTGCACTCGATTTTGGTTTATTTAAAACAGAAGATAATCCATCTAATAGTTTTGGATATGGTATTCAAGGTGTTTCAGAAAAAGTATTAAATGGAATTTTGCAGACCAACTCTATTACGAATAGTTTAGCGTATCGTATTTTCTTTAATGAAAAAAAGACCTCTTATTTTGCTTTAGGAATTGGGTATTCTATTTTAACTCGCACATTAGATGCTTCCTTATTAACTTTTGGTGACCAATATTATTCAGGTAGATTATTTAACCCCTCAAGCCTAGAGGCCATTAGTAAATACCCCACAAAATATACTACCAATGCGGGGTTTATGTATGGATATCAATCTGAGCATAGTTTTTTCCAATTGGGGGGTAGTGCCTTTCTATTAAATCGAACGGCTAATACATTGATTTCGGAAGAAGCTAACCAAACGTATCAATACTTAGCCTTGTTAAATGTAGAATATCAACTAGAGGATGATAAAACAATTTTAATACATGCAGACTACCAAAATAGATTAGAGAAAGAATATTTTTATGCGGGTGCCGCATTGGGACTTCCCTTAAATAATGAAATGAATAGGGTATATGTAGGCTGTTTTTACAGAAACAAAGATGCCTTAATACCTTATTTAGGGTTGATGTATAATAAGTATAAAATGGGCCTTAGCTATGATATCTATAGTAATAATATGACTTCTTCGAATTTAAGACCACAGACCATCGAATTCACCTTATCTACTTCATTGGGACGAAGACATTCAGACAACTTGAAGAGCTTGTTTGATTAAGCTGGAAAATGCAACCTAATTGCTATTATAAACATAAAAAAGCCTCCTGATTACTCAGAAGGCTTGGTGACCGCGTTAGGATTCAAACCTAAAACCCCCTCATCCGTAGTGAGGTACTCTATTCAGTTGAGCTACGCAGCCATTTCCCTATTTATAGGGGGTGCAAATATACTTTAAAATCTGATTTTACCCAAGTAAAAACCCTAAAATAAGGGTTAGTAACTAATAATGCCACCTTACAAATGCCTCAATAGCAGCGTATTTGGTTAATCCTAGACGTGCATATAAATCGGCGGTATTCGCGTTCCTAATCTCAGCTCTTTGCCAAAATTCCCTAGAATCTGTGCCTTGGAAAGGAACACTGTCTTTTTGTGATTGATGTATAAATATACCGAATCTCTTTTTCAATACTTGATCTGGGCTCATAGGTACTGCCATTTCAATTTCAGTAACATCCCATTCTTGCCAAGCACCCTTATATAACCAAACCCAACAGTCTTTCACCCAATTTTCTCCATCCGCTTTTAATCTGCGCATGCTTTCAAAAATAATTTCTAAACAAACTTTGTGTGTGCCATGAGGGTCGGCTAAATCACCTGCGCAATATATTTGATGAGGTTTCAATTCTTTTAATAAATCCATGGTAATTCTAATATCAACCTCACTCATTGGTTTTTTATCAATAGTGCCCGTTTCATAAAAAGGTAAATCTAAGAAATGATGATTTTCATCTTTCAAACCTACATATCTACAAGTAGCTTTGGCTTCGCATCTTCTTATCAAACCTTTGATGGCTCTAATTTCGGCTGTATCTAAATGAGAAGTTTTTTTGTCGGCTAAGAATTTACGTGCGTTGGTTAAAATTTCTTGACTTTTTTTATTATCAATCCCAAATAAGTCTTCAAACCCAACTGCGAAATCTAAAAAGCGAGTAACAAATTCGTCTGTTACAGCAATGTTTCCACTAGTTTGGTATGCAACATGAACATTATGTCCTTGTTCTTGTAAGCGCATAAAAGTACCACCCATACTAATGATATCATCATCGGGGTGGGGTGAAAATAGTAAAACATTTTTTGGATGCGGTGCACTGCGTTCTGGATGCGCAGGAATAATGGCATTCGGTTTTCCACCTGGCCATCCTGTAATCGTATCGCGAAGCATATAAAATACTTGCAAATTAATATCATACACCGATTCTTTTAAAACCAATAAATCGGATAAGCTATTTTCTTTATAATCATCTGCCGTTAAGCTAAGCACAGTCTTGTCAAGTTTTAAGGCTAAGCTAATCACCGCTCTCTTAATCATATGGGGAGTCCAATCGTTTGAGCCCGTAAGCCAAGGTGCATTATTTCTTGTTAGGTCTAAAGAAGCTAATTGATCAATTACAAAAGTGCAATCGTCATGATTTTGTAAAACACTCGCTGGTATTTGTTCAGTCACATCTCCTTCGATAGATTTTGCCACAATAGAAGCTTTGTCGCCCCAGGCCAATAAAACAATCTTCTTGGCTTTCATGATACTGCTAATGCCCACGGTAATGGCAAGCTTAGGCACTTTATTTAAATCATGAAATTCGTAAGTATTTGCAATTCTTGTTTGTTGATCTAAATGAATCACTCTTGTTTTAGAATGAAAACTAGATCCAGGTTCATTAAACCCGATATGTCCATTTTTTCCAATGCCTAGTATTTGTAAATCAATACCACCTGTTTTTTCGATAGTTTGTTCGTAAGCGATACAACTTTCTTTTAAGTTCTCTTTTGTCCACTCTCCGTTGGGTAAATGAATATTTTTAGGATCTATATCAACCAAATCAAATAGATGGCGGTGCATAAAGCTCCAATAACTTTGGTAAGCCGATTTTTCAATGGGGTAATATTCATCTAAATTAATTGTAACAACATTTTTAAAACTCAAACCTTCTTCTTTATGCAGTCTTACTAATTCTTTATATAATAAAATAGGGGTAGTGCCAGTAGCCATACCTAATACACAAGGTTGTTTTTTAGCTTGCTTCTCTTTTATTAATGTAGCTATTTGAGCTGCAACAGCATTTGATCCTTCTGTTGGATTTTGGTAAATCTGAACTGGAATTTTTTCAAATGATTCTAGCATAAAAATTTATTTAAATTAATCTACCTTGGTAATTTTTATTGTATTGGTTGGTAAGTGTAATTTAACAGGGGTACTTCCGGTATTCACTACTACATCGTCCTTTTTTACAAATCCATTTTTCTTTAAAATTTGAATTTGATCTGTGATAATACCATCTAAACTTTCTTCTTTATCATAGTAAAAAGATTTTACGCCCCAGCTTAAGCTTAATTGACTCACTAAGCTGCGCTCTTTAGTAAAAATGAATAATGGCGATTTAGGCCTAAAGCTACTTAGCATGAAAGCGGTATAACCACTTTGCGTCATACCTACTAAGGCTTGTGCATTACTTTCATCTGACAATTGACAACCACTATAACATAATGCATCACTAATAAATGAAGGAGAATGTGGTTGTGGTTTTAAATCTTCGGAACGATTGTATTTGTATCCATGTTCTTCAACTTCGTTAATAATTTTACGCATGGTTTCAATTACTAAAACAGGAAATTGACCTGTTGCAGTTTCACCACTTAACATAACTGCATCAGCACCTTCAATGACAGCGTTGGCAACGTCTGTAATTTCACTACGATTCGGTTTAACGCGATCTATCATGCTTTCCATCATTTGAGTAGCCACAATAACTGGCTTCGCACGGTGCAAGCATTTTTTAATTAATTCTTTTTGAATTAATGGAATTTTTTCAACAGGAAGTTCAACACCTAAGTCGCCACGTGCTATCATGATAGCATCGCTTGAATTAATAATATCTCTGATATTAATTAAGGCTTCAGGCATTTCAATTTTTGCTATAATTTTTGCTTTACTATTTTGTTTATCTAAAATGGCTCTTAACATTTCTATATCTGCTACTCTTTTTACAAAACTTAAAGCAACCCAGTCTAATTTTTCCTTGATGATAAAATCGGCATCTTCTAAATCTTTTTCAGTAAGAGCGGGTAAAGAGATTTTTGTATCAGGCAAATTGATTCCTTTTTTAGAAGAAATAATACCGCCTAAAGTTACTTTCACTTTAACGTCGCCATTTTTCTCAACACTATGAACCATTACTTCAATCTTACCATCATCAATCATGATTATATTATTCACTACCACATCGCCAGCAAGATTAGGGTAGGAGACATAAATTTTTTCAATAGTACCCACACATTTCTCATTGGTGAAAGTTAAAATATCACCTTCTTTTACTTCTAGTCGGTTGTTCTCAATTTCACCTACACGTAATTTAGGACCTTGTAAGTCGCCTAAAATAGCAACTGTACAACCTAGTTCTTCATTAATGCCTCTGATATTATCAATAATTTTTTTCTTGTCTTCGTGACTTCCATGAGAAAAGTTTAAGCGAAATACATTTACACCAGCAATCACTAAGTTTTTTAATTGATCATAGGAATCGCAAGCGGGACCTACTGTTGCGACTATCTTTGTTTTGTGATGTGGTTGCTTAAATACGTTTGGTTGACTCATTTTTATTTTTGGGTTATAATTTATTTGTTATTGTCTTGATCCTCTTTATTAGCTAGCTAATATTTTTACAATTTTTAGCCATTCTTCAGAAATTTTTTCTTTTGCTTTTACGGCATTGTCTAATGGAGTGTATTTCATCTTATTGTCTTTAATACCTACCATAACATTATGTGTACCATTTAGTAAACATTCAACCGAATGGTAGCCCATTCTGCTTGCTATTAAACGATCCAAGCAACTTGGAGAACCGCCTCTTTGAATATGTCCTAAAATACAAACACGAATATCTGCGTTAGGTAATTTTTCTTTTAAGAAATTTCCAACCTGTGTGCCACCACCAAATTCATCACCTTCAGCTACTACAATAAGGTTAACTAATTTTTTTCTTTTCTCTTTTTCAGTTAAAGAAATAATCATGGCTTCCATATCTGTTTTAGATTCAGGAATTAATATATTTTCAGCACCGGTGGCAATACCACTATGCAGCGCAATATAGCCGGCATCACGTCCCATTACTTCTACGACAAATAAACGGTCATGGGCATCTGCGGTATCTCTAATTTTATCAATGGCTTCAACGGCTGTGTTTACAGCGGTGTCAAATCCAATAGTAAAATCACTTCCTGCAATGTCTTTATCAATTGTTCCAGGAATGCCTATGCAGGGTATATCAAATTCATGACTAAATTTTTGTGCACCTTTAAAACTTCCATCTCCTCCAATCACCACCATGCCATTAATGCCTCTTTTCTTTAAATTTTCATAGGCAATTTTACGTCCTGCTGGCTCAAAAAATGCAGCACTTCTTGCCGTTTTTAAAATAGTACCACCTCTTTGAATGATATTTCCAACCGACTTTGAATCCATTTCAAAAATATCATCATCAATCATACCATTATAACCTCTTGAGACACCAAATACTTGTAGCCCATGGTAAACACTGGTTCTAACAACGGCTCTGATGGCGGCATTCATACCGGGGGCGTCTCCACCAGATGTTAAAACAGCGATTTTGCTTACTTTTTTAGCAGACATAAATAATCAATTGTGCATTAATGTATTGATTTACAATATCCAATCAATACGATGTAAAAGAAACCGAGCTACAAATTTAATCAATTGAGCCCAATTTTCCATTCAAATTATGAACAGATTTGTCATGCTAACAGCTGTTATTAAATCATAGATTTCCGACGCTAAAGTGAATACTATCAGAACATTACAGCGTTTATGTATATATTATCCTATTGTTAAATAGATTTCAGCCATCATACAACGGGCACTTCCGCCCCCTAAAGTTTCTATGGTAGGTAGCGGAACGGGTAATAAAGGGTTGTATTTTTCAATGGTTTTAACTTGATCATCGGTTAAAGAATCATAGGCTTTTTGAGATAGCACTAAATAGGGAAGATCCTCTGCATTAAACACTTGGAGCATATTTCCTGCAAAATGATTCAGTTGCACTTGGGTTATTGCAATAATTTCTTTGTGAGTGCTTTTAAATTGTTCGATTAATGTGATTTTTTCATTTTCATTCCTAATGCTATCCAAACATACCACCACATAATGATCACCCACACACATCATTACATTGGTGTGATAAATGGGATGATTGTTCCCATCAACTGCCGTAAAGCAGATAGGTGTAAAATTCATTTTATGACACCAGGTTTTAAATAATACTTCATCTAATCTTTCTGATATGCAGCCATAAGCAATATTATTTTTAGCATCTAATACCATACTGCCAGTACCTTCTAAAAATTTATTTTCATTTTCAAAAGAGGTTAAGTCTACAGTATTTCTAATAATATAGTGCTTGTTTAAAAAATCAAGAACCGATGATTTTCTTTCAGCTCTTCTATTTTTGGCAAACATGGGATACAAACAAACAGTTCCATTGGGATGCGTTGATAACCAATTGTTGGGAAAAATCGAATCCGGCGTAGCTGGGTCTTGGGTATCTTGTATCACGACTACTTTAATTTTTTGAGCACGTAGTAGTTTCACCATATTGTCAAATTCTGCAATAGCTAGTTCATTTGCATTTTCAATGGTATGGTTGGACTGAAAAAAATTATTAGAAGCAGTCTCTGTATTAAAATAAAATTGATAAGGTCGAATCATTAAAATTTCCATAAAAAGGTTTTTACATTTTAAATTGAATTTCTTTCAAGTGGCATACTCATGCAATGAAAACCACCTCTTGCCCTCGATAATTCTGCCGATGGCATTAGAATAAGTGTATTAATTAAATTAGATGGATGGTTCTTACCATTTTCAAAATCATTTAATAAATCTTTTACATGAACAATGCTAAAGCCCTTGTCTTTAAAAGCTTCTACGGTTTTGTCATTTCTGTCATAACCTAATACCACGCCTTCTCTCAGTGCTAATAAATTACAGGAGTCTGTCCATTGTTCTCTTGCATTGTAGGGGAATTCATTATTACCTGAGTATATAAAGGTGGCTCCATTTTTACATCCAAAATCTTCAATACTAATGTCATTTAATAATGCTTCTAAATCGTTTATGATGGTAGGATTATTTTGATGGCTACGTTCAAATTTCCAAATAGTAACGGTTTCTTTATTGGTATTTTTAAAGTAATTACTTATTTGATTATGTTCATCATCTTGCTTGCTGTCTTTTGAAAAATTACCTAAAATTACCCAAGTGTCTTTTTTAACTTGAGTAAAAATGGTATCAATATGCATGTAATCTCTTTTCTTCGGAATTTTAACAATACTTATTTTTTCGACCAATGCTTTGCTAAATAATATTTCTGTAAGTTGAATAGCAGCGCTCATGCTTGTTCTTTCACTCACTCCAATAATAACGTGTTGTGGGGCAATCATCATAATGTCGCCACCTTCCAATGTTACTTTTGAATCGTTGTCTTTTTCGTTTAATAAAGTAATGGGATCTTTTTGCGATAGTTCAATAATAAATTGACTGCTACTTTTAAAGAATGGATGATGATGAAATAAATACGTAGCAAAAAGTGCTTCCCTTTTTCTGGCAACTTTTGCGGGCTTATTTAAAATCAAATGATTTTTTATCACAATGCCAATATCCCTTGTAAAAATAAAATTAGGAATAGGAGGGAATACTAATTCATTGTTTATAGCTACCCCGGATAAAAAAGTAGAAGCCAATTCAGCGGGAGAATACTTTTTTAAGGCTTCTTGCAAATCATAACTACATCCTTCAATGGCAGCCACAGCAGCAATTAATTGATGCTTAAGTTCAGCGTCCTTTAAAATGGAAGCTAAGAGCCACTCAATTTCTAATACTTTTTCGGAAGCGTGGAAATTTGCATGACCTGGTTTATAAAAAGCTCGATCGTTTTTTGGATCATCGATATCTGCAATGTTATTTTTAATTTTTTCAGGGTCTAAAAAATAGAGCAAAAGCTTGGTGTAATAATCATATTCGTTTTGACGAATGCTTTTTAGGTGAACAATATCTTCGAAAAGCCAATCCTGTGCTTTAGAGGGAATGACTTTGCCCAACCCTTTATCGGGGCTATGCACTAATAATCGTTTTAACTCGCCAATCTCGGAATGAACAGATAATATATTTTGTTGCATAAAATGTACAATTTTGAAATAATAAGAATAAACGAATAGTAACCAAAAAAGCCTTTAAAAGTATTAAAGGGGAATTGGGTTATTTGTAAAAATTTGAGAAGTAGGTAGTAAGAGTAGCTAGTGGTCGGGCATAGGATTTAAGCCAGCGTATATCCATGCAAAATGGTATGGACTTTTACTATGTTGGTGTAAATTCATGACAATGTAAATTTACCCCTTTTTATTTGCTTTCCAATATCAATAAATCGTTAAATGCTATCTCATATTCCTTGTTCATTGACCTTATTAAAGCATTCTTATCTTGGTAGCTTTTTTCGATAACATGAAATTTTGTAGCATCAGAATAAACAGTAGGGTCGGCCATTTGAAGCTCAATAGCAGCTTTTTCGGTATGTAATGTTTCTATATTATGTTCAATTTGTGCTATTGCTTTTTGCAGTTTTTGAATTTGCTTTTGTAAGTCTTTGTCTATTGCTTGTGGCTTTACTTCAACGGGTACAGCTGTTTCTTGTTTGGATTGTTTTCTGGTGTCTTTATTGCCTGAAGCTTTAGCTGGTTCTGCTAGCTGTGCTTTTTGTTTGGCCATTCTTTCTTTCCATTCCAACCATTCCTTATAATCACCTTTAAATTCAATTATTTTTTCATCTTCAATCTCCCATATTTTATTAGCTGTTTTAGAAATAAAATAACGGTCGTGACTTACTAAAATAATAGTACCATCATATTTGGTTAAGGCTTCTGCTAATAATTCAACCGTTACCATGTCTAAGTGGTTGGTAGGTTCATCTAACATTAAAAAATTCGCTTTACTAATAATAGTTTTAGTAAGTGCGACTCTCGCTTTTTCCCCACCACTTAATACTTTAATTTTTTTATCAATTTCATCACCACCAAATAAGAAGCAACCCAATAAAGCGCGAAGCTCTAATTCAGTATTCTTAGTACCACATTCTTGTACTTCTTTTAAAATAGTATTATTTAAGTTCAAAGATTCCAATTGGTGTTGTGCATAAAAACTTTCTTCTACATTATGCCCCCAAACTCTTTCTCCTTCGAATTTTTCCATACCTGCCACAATTCTAAGCAAAGTCGATTTCCCTTTACCATTGGCGCCAATTAATGCTATTTTATCGCCTCTTTCAATTTCAGCAAAGGCATTTTCTAATATGGAGATAGTGGGGAAGCTTTTGCCAATTCCTTTTAAGTCTACTAATACTTTGCCGGGTGTTTTATCTACCGCAAAATTAATTCTAATATTAGGCCTTTCAATTTTAACGTCTTCAATAACGTCTAATTTATCTAATCGTTTTTGAATAGATTGGGCTTGTGCTGCTTTGGAAGCTTTGGCTTTAAATCTTTCAATAAACTTTTCTTGCTGCTTTATATAATCCTGTTGGTTCTCGAAAGCGCGTTGTTGTATTTCTACTCTTTGTTCTTTTTCAATTTCATAATGTTCATAATCACCAGTATAAAAATGTAATTGTTGTTGATACACTTCTACAATTTTATTTACCATTTTATTTAAAAAATATTTATCGTGACTTACAATCACCACACTTCCTTTGTAATGCAATAAATACTTTTCCAACCATTCAATACTTGGTAAATCTAAGTGGTTGGTAGGCTCATCTAATAACAAGACATCGGGTTGTTGCAATATCATTTTAGCAAGTAATACCCGCATTCTCCAGCCTCCACTAAATTCTTTATATGGACGTGATAAATCTTTAATAGCAAATCCTAGACCGTGTAAAACTTCTTCTGCTTTATGATTAATGTTATAACCATCCAACAAATCTATTTCATGTAAAGCGTCGGTATATTTAATTAATAAGTCATTGTCCTCGGAATTTGCTTCTAACTCTTTACCTAATTGTTCTACTTCTTTTTCTAATTCACGGACTCTTTCAAAAGCACCTAAAGCCACTTCTGTGATAGATTCGTTGGTATCAAAACTTAATAAATCTTGGTGCAAATAACCAATAGTGGTATCTCTACCTTTTTCTACGGTTCCTTTGCTGGGGGATAATTGCCCAACCAATATTTTTAATAAAGTAGATTTCCCGGTACCATTATATCCAATTAAACCAATGCGTTCGCCTGGTTGGATAGACCAATTCGCTTCACTCACAATTACCCTGGCCCCAAACTCAAATGTCACATTCTGTAAACCTATTAGCATATTTTTTCAATTCAGACCGCAAAGTTAGCAAGTTGGACAATCTAATTATGCATAAATTTGGAAAAAGATTTTATGAAGACCTATTTATACATCATTTTCGCCTTGTTGATGATAGGCTGTGCGTCCCCTGAAAATCCAGCTGCTACTAAGGAATTATGGGAATTTACCCCTAAAAACAACCATCCAAATTTTGATAGAGCTTGTTTGCCATTATTAAATAGTTACCAAGAATTAATGAAAGGGGTAGCTGCAGATGATACGGCTTATCTTTTTAATGCTGCAAAAAACATGATTCAATTAACCGATTCATTTCCTTTTGGTGTTCTTGCACCCACCGATACCGTATTAAATGATCAAATAAAGCAATCTCTTTCTGCTATCAATGCAGAGCTGCAGGGCTTAATAGCGGAACAAAATATTTCAGCTATCCATATGGCTACAAATATGATTTCGGTTCAATTTTTAAACATGCTGGGAGCAGTCGGTTTTAAAGAAAGGAATATTTATATTTTCAACGTGAATGATGAGAATGTGGAAGATGGTTTAATTTGGTTTGGATGGAATAAAACAGCCGAAGATCTATATCATAAAGATAAAAAAGGAGAAGTGACAGCGCAACAATTATTACAAGAAAAATAATTGTAAATTAGGGAATAAGTTTTTTATACTCAATAATTATCATGGCATTGGTACTTAGGGTAGAAGTAATAAAAATTTCCTGTCTACTATTGCCATCTTTTAAAACCATTAAAGCGGTATTGGGAGGTACAGTGCCAAGATTCTGCGCTACAATAATAATTTCATGTTGATTGTTGTCTTTACTAAATGAAACATCAAAGTGAGTGGCTTTGTAACTTAATCTTTTGTTACTCAATAAAAGTTGTTTATTATCGTAAATCATAATGGTATCATTATCAATTGTGCCATTGTCATATAAATCGATACTAATATTGGGATTGGCAACAATGACCTGCTTGAATAATTTATTTTCTCTACCCACTAAAACCCATGGAAGTATTTGCAATGTCCCAGATGGCTTGCTAGCAGTGGCATTGGCTTCATTGTTATTGGGATCATTATTTAGTAAAGAAGTGCTATTAATATTGGAAGCAGGTGCAACTGAACCAGTTATGGCAGTATTGGTTGTGGTTGTTTTATTTGTGATGGTATTATTGCTAGCTGCTGCTGTTAGAGAACTAAGTGCAGATTTTTCGTTATTAGTTTTAGGGGCAAGGTTATCATTAACTTTTTTAGCAACGGTATTGGGATTATTTAAATTGGCAGCTGTTTTCGAAAAAGCGTTACTCGAAAGAAGGGTAGCTCTTATTGTTGATTTTCTAAAAGCGATAGCGGGTTCTATTTTATTTTCAGGCGCTTTATCAAAAATTTTGACGATGGGCCCTTCTTTTTCTAAATACACTTTTCCGCCACCGCAATCTTTTCCTAAGGTTTCGTTATTGGCGGTATAAGTTCCTTCTAAAATTTCACGGCCTCTTATTAAACGATAGTTGAGAAAATTAGACATTAAACAAGCTTGATAATTGCCTATTAATTTCATTTTATCAAAACGGGTTTCCGTAATACTTACTAAACCTATATTTTCGGAATGTATCCCAGTTGCAATAGCGATAGCAGTGAAATTATTAGAAATTTTGGAGTAGGTGTTGGCTATTAAGGTATGGTCGGCAGCTTCTTTTATAACCATCTCATAGGTCACTACTTTACCCTCTAGGTCGTTGCTGGGTGTAAAATAACCTCTCCATTTCCCACTTAGGTCTTGGCCTATAAGTAGGGTAGGTAAGCAAAAGGGAAGCAGTAAAAAAACTAGGCGGCGCATATTACAAAGCTATGTATAAAATATGAACCGCATTTGTTACCTTTGCAAACATATTTATAGATAAAAAACATGGTTCAAATTCAATTTCCAGACGGCGCGGTTCGTTCCTACGAAAAAGGGATCACTGCTTTAGGTATTGCTAAATCGATTAGTGAAGGATTAGCGAAGAAAGTATTAGCTGCTTCAGTTAATGGAGAAGTATATGATGCAACGCGTGCCATTAATGTGGATGCTGCCTTAAAATTATTAACATGGGATGATGCTGATGGTAAAAATACATTTTGGCACTCATCAGCGCACTTATTAGCAGAGGCGGTAGAAATGCAATTTCCAGGTGCTAAATTTTGGGTTGGACCTGCATTAGAAAAAGGGTTTTATTATGATATTGATTTAGGAGATAAGACTATCAAAGAAGAAGACGTTTTATCATTGGAAAAAAAGATGAACGAATTAGCAAAGCAAGCCAATGCCTATATCCGCAAGGAAATGTCAAAGGCCGAAGCGATTGCCTATTTTGAAGAAAAAAAGGATGAATATAAATTAGATTTATTATCGGGTTTAGAAGATGGCTCCATTACTTTTTATACACAAGGTGCCTTCACCGATTTATGTCGTGGGCCACATATTCCCAATACAAGTTTTATTAAAGCTATTAAGATTACCAATATTGCAGGAGCGTTTTGGAAAGGGGATGAAAAAAATAAAATGTTGACAAGGGTGTATGGAATTACTTTCCCCAATCAAAAGGAATTGGATGAATATTTATTGCTTTTAGAAGAAGCCAAAAAAAGAGATCATCGTAAATTAGGAAAAGAATTAGGTATTTATACCATGGATGATGATGTAGGGCCAGGTCTTCCTTTATGGATGCCCAATGGTACAATCATTATAGAGCAATTAGAAAATTTAGCCAAACAGACCGAAGAAGACGCTGGCTACAAGCGTGTGGTGACGCCGCATATAGCCAAAGAGAGCATGTACATTAAAAGTGGTCACTTGCCTTATTATCAGGATAGCATGTTCCCGCCAATGGAATTAGATGGAACAAAATATTATTTAAAAGCAATGAATTGTCCGCATCATCATAAAATTTTTGATGCAGAGCCAAAGAGTTATAAGGACATGCCACTTCGTTTAGCAGAATATGGAACTTGTTATAGATATGAGCAAAGTGGAGAATTGTTTGGATTAATGCGTGTGCGTTGTTTGCATATGAATGATGCGCATATTTATTGTACCAAAGAACAATTTGCGCAAGAATTTAAAGCGGTAAACGAAATGTATTTAAAGTATTTCAAAATTTTTGGAATCGATAAATATGTAATGCGTTTAAGTTTACATGATCCCAAAAAATTAGGACAGAAATATATTAACGAACCTGAGTTGTGGTTGGAAACAGAAGCCATGGTTAGAGCAGTGTTAATTGAAACGGGTACTCCTTTTGTGGAAGTGCAAGATGAAGGTGCATTTTATGGCCCAAAGATTGATGTTCAAATATGGAGTATCATAGGTAGAGAGTTTACATTGGCTACGAATCAAGTAGATTTTGCACAAGGAAAAAGATTCAATTTAAATTTCACTAATAAAGACAATGAACCTGAAACGCCTTTGATTATTCATAGAGCCCCTTTAGGTACACATGAGCGTTTTATTGGATTTTTATTAGAGCATTATGCAGGTAAGTTCCCTGTTTGGTTAGCACCTTTACAGGTTAAAATTTTGCCTATCAGCGATAAGTTTATGCCTTATGCAGCAACCGTTTTAGCGGAGTTTAAGAAAGCCGGCGTGCGTGTTGAAATTGACGACAGAAATGAAAAAATAGGTAAGAAAATTAGAGACACTGAAATCATGAAAGTCCCTTACATGTTGGTGATTGGAGAGAAAGAAGTGGCTGAAAATAAATTATCAGTACGTCGTCAAGGTAAAGGAGATTTGGGGATGTTAGACAAAGCGGCATTCTTAGCACAAGTCATTCATGAAATTGCAGAAAGAGCTGTGCCGGAGGCGTAAAAAACTTAATAAATAAGAATAATCGACTATATCGTAACATTGACTATCTTTACAAAACTTAAATAAACGTTTAATTACTTAATGGCATTACCGAACAGAGGACCCCGATTTAACCCAAGGTTTCAAAGACAACAAGAACCAGAGCATCGTATTAATGATCGCATTCGAGTTCCACAAATCAGATTGGTTGGAGACAACATTACAGTGGGTGTTTACAATACTCAAGAAGCGCTGAAAATAGCTGCAGACCAAGGTTTGGACCTAGTGGAGATTTCTCCAACAGCCGATCCCCCAGTTTGTAAAGTCATTGATTATAAGAAATTCCTATACGAGAAGAAGCGTAAGGAGAAAGAAATGAAAGCGAATTCAAAGCAATCAGAAATTAAAGAGATTCGTTTTACGCCAGGAACAGATGATCATGATTTTGATTTTAAAGCAAAACATGCTGAGAAGTTCTTACAAGATGGAAATAAGGTGAAAGCCTATGTTCAATTTAAGGGTCGTGCTATTATGTTTCAGGATAGAGGCCAATTGCTTTTATTGAAATTTGCTGAGCGTTTAGCAGAAGCAGGTACTTTAGAAAGTATGCCTAAATTAGAAGGCAAGAGAATGTTTGCCATTTTCCAACCTAAAGCAGGTGGAAAAAAGAAGCCTACAGCGTAATAAGTCATTGATTTTCAATCTATTTATACAATGAGCCCTTCCTGCACTTGGAAAGGCTCATTTTTTTTGCCATCTCATCATTCCGGCGTACCTTCGCCATCCATTTCCCACAAGGCTCAACAAGTGCACTGCCTGAGCAGCGCCGCCAGTAGGGAGTAATCGTAAAGATTATATAATGCCAAAAGTAAAAACTAACTCGAGCGCAAAAAAGCGTTTTAAAGTTACTGGAACCGGTGAAATCACCTTCCAAAAAGCCTTCAAAAGACACATTCTTACCAAGAAATCAACTAAGCGCAAAAGAGCGATGAGAAAAAAAGGACTTGTTGGGTCAACTAACAAAGACTTCGTTCTTCGTTTATTAAGATTAAAAGGATAGTCAAACACTTAACCACAGTAAAGGTTTTTAACAAAATTTAATTCACCGAGTCCAGCAAGTAATCTTTAAGATCAACAGGATTCAAAAAAATATTAATTATGCCACGTTCAAAAAATGCCGTCGCATCTAGAGCAAGAAGAAAAAAGATTTTCGAACAAGCGAAAGGTTTTTATGGTAAACGTAAAAACGTTTATACCGTTGCCAAAAACGTATTAGAGAAAGGTTTGACTTATGCTTATGTAGGTCGTAAGTTGAAAAAGCGTGAGTACCGTACTTTATGGATTGCTCGTATTAATGCAGCAGTGCGTGAAGAAGGTCTTACTTACAGCCAATTCATTAACCTTTTAGCAAAGAAAGGATCTGATTTAAACCGTAAGGTTTTAGCAGACTTAGCAATGAACGAACCAGCAAGCTTCAAAGCCTTGGTTCAATCGGTGAAGTAGATTTGTTAATTTCTCGCCTTTTATAAAATATAAAGGCTCGAAATTTTCCCTCTTATGATTTTTAAATTCCCCCCGACTACTCGGGGGGAATTTGTGTTTTAGGGGTCTCCGCTTTTATAAAATAGGTAGGGTAGTTTCTGCCCTAACTCCCGCCCAAAATTTCCATCCTCAATATCCGTTCAAAGAACTATTTTTGTGCTCTAAAAATAACAAGCTAACCCTGTTTAAAAAT
>CAINWZ010000079.1 GCA_903854725.1 uncultured Bacteroidota bacterium | reverse complement strand
ACCAGTAGCATCAGCAAATTGTTGTTGATGATACGTTTCAAAAAAATAACCACGTGCATCTCCATGCACCGTATCGTGAATAATAAAACAATCTTTTAAGGGGGTGGCTTCTATTTTCATTTATCTAATTAACTTTTATCATTATCTTTTAACATTATCTGTTATCGTACATTGCATTGTAATATTGTTGGTAGGCTCCGCTGGTTACATTTTCTAACCAAGCGCTATTGCTTAAATACCATTCGATAGTAGCGGCCAAGCCTTGCTCAAAAGTAACGGATGGGCTCCAACCTAATTCTTTATTTAATTTAGTGGCGTCGATAGCATACCTGCGATCATGTCCTGGCCTATCTTTCACATAGGTAATTAAAGTTTCACTTTCGCCCACTGCTCTTCCTAGCTTCACATCCATTTGAGCACACATTACTTTTACCAAATCAATATTGGTCCATTCATTAAATCCTCCAATATTATAAGTGTCTCCGTTTTTTCCTTGGTGAAATATTAAATCAATGGCACGTGCATGATCTATTACATATAACCAATCACGCGTATACAATCCATCTCCATACACTGGCAATGCTTTTTTATTGATAATATTATGGATAAATAAGGGAATTAATTTTTCTGGAAAATGGTTAGGACCATAATTATTAGAACAATTGGAAACCACATAAGGCAGGTGATAGGTTTCTCCATAAGCACGCACAAAATGATCGCTCGCTGCTTTACTGGCAGAATAGGGTGAGTTAGGATCATAAGCAGTAGTTTCTTTAAACAAACCTTCCTTTCCTAAACTTCCATATACTTCATCGGTTGAAACATGATAAAACAAATGATCTCTATTTTTATCCCAACCACCTTCATGTGCTTTTTCGTAACTTAAGTCACCCTTCCAATATTCTTTAGCAGTATTTAATAAATTCACCGTACCAATCACATTGGTATACACGAAATCTAAAGGAGAAACAATAGATCTATCTACATGCGATTCTGCTGCCAAATGAATAACATCTGTAATAGCATGCTTTTCAAAAATGGCTTTTAAAGCATCTGCCTCTAAAATATTAGCTTTTACAAAATGATAGTTAGGTGCTTTTTCAATATCCTTTAAATTTTCCAAATTACCTGCATAGGTAAGTGCATCTAAGTTAAAGATTTGATACTGAGGATATTTCGTCACCATTAAACGCACCACATGTGATCCAATAAAGCCTGCTCCACCTGTAATTAATATATTTTTTTCCATCTGATTTTGTATCTTACAAAGATATTAAAACGAGGCTATTTATTACTAAAATATTTATAATATAATATACTATGAGTCAGCAAAGATATTATTCCTTAGACGTATTTAGAGGCGCCACCGTGGCTCTTATGATATTAGTGAATAACCCAGGCTCTTGGGCACATATTTTTAGCCCATTAGGTCATGCTAGCTGGCATGGTTCTACCCCTACCGATTTAGTTTTCCCTTTCTTTTTATTTGCAGTAGGTAATGCTTTATCCTTTGTTATGCCAAAACTCCAAAATGCAGGCGCTGCAGAATTTTGGAGTAAAGTAATTAAGAGAACTGTTTTAATTTTCGCCATTGGCTTATTTTTAAATTGGAGTCCTTTTGTAAAGTGGTCAGATACTGGCTTGGTTTTTAAACAATGGGAAAATGTGCGCATATTAGGAGTCTTACAAAGAATTGCCATTTGTTACTTTTTTGCTTCTATTATAATTTATTATGGAAAATCACGTATCGCTTTATTTATGGGCATGATGATTTTAGTAATTTATTGGGTACTAACTTATGCATTGGGTGCTGCAGGACATCCATTTAGTTTATCGGGCTATTTCGGCAATGCAATTGATCAATCTATTTTAGGCGTTACACATATTTATAAAGGAGAAGGTGTTCCATTTGATCCGGAAGGATTAACTAGCAGCTTGCCAGCAATTGTGCAAGTAATTTTTGGATTTTTAGTAGGCGAATACATTCAACTAAAAGGAAAAAATTACGAGATGTTAGCACAAGTTTTATTAACAGGGGTGCTACTTGTGTTTGTAGGATACATCTGGGATTTTAGTTTTCCCATTAATAAAAAAATATGGACAAGTAGTTATGTGCTATATACTTCAGGATTAGCCATGATTACCTTAAGCATGTTCATTTATTTATTAGAATTTAAAAATACAAAAGGGAAATGGAGTCATTTCTTTGATGTGTTTGGCAAGAACCCATTATTTGTTTTTGTGTTGAGTGGATTTTTACCGCGCGTATTGGCTTTATTAAGATGGGTAGATCATACAGATGAAAAAGGAGAACCAGTGTACACCTCTTCCCTGCCTTGGTTTTATGATCATGTTTGTAAAAATATTGCAACTGACTTACGAATAGGTTCTTTTGTATACGCTTTAAGTATCATTGCCTTTTTTGGCATACTAGCTTATTACTTAGATAAAAAGAAAATATATATTAAAGTATAAAGAAAGAAATTAAAAACAGTATTGAAGTAATAATTTGTTACTTGAAAATACTTTCTGCCTTTTCAATATTTTCGGGTTTTCCAACATCCAATAATATACTATCGCTATGGTCGTAATACCCAATGGTACCTTTAGCTGCTACTTGTAAATACGCATCAATTAAAGAAAATTTTCCCGTCATCGAGATCGTATTATAAAAAGAGGTATGTAAAATTTGTATACCACTAAAAGCTTTGGCGATAGGGCTTGGATGTGTTTCATTACTAGACCACTTTTCTTCACGTGTGGAATTATTTCTCCAACCTGTTAAATTACCAGCCTCATTGAATAATAAATTTCTGCTAGACACCCTATTGGTCACAGCCAAAGTTGCAATATAATTTTCTGCCCCTTCTGATAAAACTTTATCTGCTGCTATTAATTTATCAATATCTAGATTCGTTAAAATATCTGCGTTCATCACTAACCAATTTTCTTTTCCTTCAAAAAAAGGCGCTGCAAATAAAACACCGCCACCAGTTTCTAACACTTCGCCACTTTCATCTGAAATAAAAATAGTACTTCCCCATCCTGCGTTTGCATT
Organism: uncultured Bacteroidota bacterium; assembly: GCA_903854725.1. GTDB lineage: Bacteria > Bacteroidota > Bacteroidia > Chitinophagales > Chitinophagaceae > Sediminibacterium. The sequence goes on along the minus strand of CAINWZ010000079.1, from coordinate 4,945 downwards.
TACAGCATCAATAATTTGATCAGCAAAATGATGCACATTCACCACCACTTCATTGATGCCGAATGCCTGCAAGTATTCTATATTTCTTTGCAGCAAAGACTTCCCATTCACCATCGCCAATGCCTTGGGATGTAAGTTGGTAAAGGGTTTGAGCCTTGTACCTAAACCTGCTGCTAATATCATGGCGCGCATAAAATACTATTTAACCCAGTTTACTTTATTGGTATGCTCTATAACAACTTTCAACTTATACTTATTTCTAAGATGCCTTGCGGTTTGTTCTGCTGCAAAAACACTGCGATGTTGTCCGCCGGTGCATCCAAAATTTATTTGTAAAGAAGAAAAACCTCTTTTTAAATAATCTTCCACTGTAATGTCAATTAAATCCCACACACTATTTAAAAAACCGTTCATTTTAGTTCTTTGTTCTAAAAAATCTTGTACAGGTTTGTCTAAGCCAGATTGTTTCTTATATTCATCTACTCTTCCAGGATTTAATATACCTCTCATGTCAAACACAAAGCCACCGCCATTTTCAGAGGTATCTGCTGGTATTCCTTTTTTGTAACTAAAACTATTGATAGTCATAACAAGGGGTGTACTTTCGTTAGCAGTAGGTGGTGTAAATCGCGCTATAACTTCTTCACTCACCATCCAATTTAAAATAGAGGCAAATACAGGGGTATCTTTATCTAAAGCATAAACCTTTAGAAAGTTTTTTAAATTTTGTAGCCCCAAAGGAATACTGGTTAAGAAATGTGCTTTTCTTTCAAACAATCCCCTAAAACCATACGCCCCTAATACTTGTAGTAATCTTAACAAAACAAAACCATGATACTGTTTTTTAAATTGTGTAGCCTCTACAGTGCTTGGTAATAATTTTTGTAATTCATTTATATAATGATCTAATAATTTCTCCTTCCATTCATCTGAAAGTGCTGCTTTTGCTTGCCATAATAGAGAAGCCACATCATAAGGAAGGCCCCCTTGCATACCGCCCTGAAAATCTATAAAAAAAACTTCTCCATTTTGCACCATAATATTTCTACTCTGAAAATCACGGAACATAAAATTATCAAAATGACTTACCGCTAATTGATCACTTAATAATTCAAATTCGTCAATCAATGCTTGTTTATCATATGGATATTGCAAAGTATCTAAGAAATAATACTTATAATATAATAAGTCGGTTAAAATAGAATGTTTACCAAAATATTTAGAGGTTAAACATTTATTGTAATCTAATCCCTTAGCGCCTTCAATTTGTAATTTGGCGAGTGCCGTTACACTTTTCTGAAATAATAAAAATACCGCTTCGGTTTTGCCTTCTTGCTCCAACACATCTAATAATGAAACAGTTCCTACATCCTCTTGTAAATAAGTCGTGTAGTCCTCGTTCACTGCTAAAATTTTAGGAACAGGCATACCTTTAGCATGAAAATGATTTGCGAAGTATATAAAAGTTTGATTCTCCTTTATGTTTAAATTATAAGTAGCAATTAAGGAATGATTGCCCTGACTTATCCTAAAATAGATTCTATCACCCCCGCTTTGGGGAATTTTCTGAATTCGATCCCAAGGTTGGGTATGAATTGTATTATAGATATTTTCAATATGTTTTAAAATAGCCTCCATGGGGTAAAATGCTTCTTTATGCACGATAAAAGTAATTAATTGTAGCGTATAAGTACTTTAAAAAAGGGGTATAAATAAATGTATTAAATACTAAAATATTTAGTTAATATTGCTAATAAATTTAGTAACATGTCGTTTATAGATAGGGATCCAGGCGAAGGAATCGCCACACAGCAGATCAATAAGAATTACCAATCGGGTCAAATTATACAAGCCAATGCCACCGGTTTTGGTGCCGCCTCCGACGACTTTATGGAAAGAGGCATTGACCTCAACGAACAACTCATTCGCAATAAACCCGCTACCTTTTTTTTTCGCGTGAATAGCGATGCCATGTTGGGTGCAGGCATTCACATAGGTGATATTTTAATTGTAGACAGAAGTTTACCTGCTAGTTCAGGTAAAGTAGTGGTGGCAGTTTTGAATGGTGAATTTTTAGTGCGCCGTTTACAAATACAAGAACATAGCATTAGCCTTGTTCCTGAAAATAAAAGATATGGCATTATACAAGTTGCCCAACTTGAACAATATAGCACTTGGGGCATTGTGAGTTTCGTAATACATAGTTTATAAAAAAATTTATCGTCGTTAAAATATTTTTTCGTGCAAGCCATTGTTGATTGTAATAGTTTTTATTGTTCCTGTGAAAGGCTTTTTCAACCACAACTAAAGCAAGCGCCCATCGTTGTATTAAGCAATAACGATGGTTGTATTGTATCGCGTTCCGACGAAGCCAAACAATTAGGCATTGCTATGGCCGTCCCCTATTTTCAAGCAAAAGAATTAATTGAAAAAAATAAAGTACATGCTTTTTCTTCTAATTATCATTTATACGGCGACCTAAGTTGGCGCGTGATGGAAACCATGAGACAGCTACTGCCACCGGGTTGCGTAGAAGTGTATTCGGTAGACGAAGCCTTCTTAGACTTACAACATATTCAGCCTGACGCAGTAGAAGATTTTTGTATCACCCTTAAAAATACAATTGAAAATTGGACGGGTATTTCTGTTTCCATTGGTGTAGGCCCTAACAAAGTACTGAGCAAAGTAGCCAATCGATTGGCTAAAAAAAATAAAATACAAACAGGTTGTATTGTTATTTTAAATACGACCAAAAAAATACAAACTGCTTTACAACAAACTCCCGTCGAAGATATTTGGGGTATTGGCTTTAGCTATAGCGAAAAATTAAAAACCTATGGCATACACACGGCCTTTGCCCTTAGCATAAAAGATCTTAGCTGGGGCAAACGTTTTTTAGGAGGCATTACGGGCATTAAATTAATACGAGAATTAAAAGGTGCTAAAAGTCATGGCATGCAAGCGCCTCGTAGTGAAAAAAAAATGATTGCCACTACCCGTATGTTTGGTCGTGAAGTAAGTGATTGGCAAGAAATTGAAGAAGCGCTGGCCACTTACGCTACCCGCGCCACCGAAAAACTACGAAGGCAACATAGTGCTGCTTGCGGCGTAAGTGTTTTTTTACTCAAAAAAGCACCTATTCATTTAATGGCCTCCCATTATCATAGAGGTAGACAAGTAAGTGGCTTTGCCCTGCTAGACAATCCGAGTCAACTTACCCCCGATATTATTAAAGCCGTGGTCACCTTGGGCAAAAGTCTGTTTGAACAAGGCGAAGTATATAAAAAAGCAGGTGTTATTTTAAGCGATTTTGTGCCCGATAACAGCCTTCAAACAAACTTATTTGTAGCCCCTAGCGATACAAGGCGTAAAAAGCTAATGAATGTTATAGACAATATGAATGCGGCTTATCGCAATGATATCTTAAAATTTGGTACCAGTGGCACCCAAAAAAACTGGAAAATGCGCAGCGAAAGACGCAGCAAACGCTATACCACTCGCTGGCAGGAGCTTTGCCTGGTTAGGTAAAAGCTGGTGGAAAACCATTGCATAAAAATTCGTAGAAATGGTTTCGCTGATGTATTTTTGCCCAATTTAATACCTATGAGCAAGAAGCTGAACTCTAACGAATCGATCTCCTCTTCCAAGAAAAAAATTATTGTTTTAGGCAGTGGCCCCAATCGTATTGGTCAAGGAATAGAATTTGATTATTGTTGTGTTCATGGATTATTAGCGGTGAAAGAATCAGGATATGAAGCCATTATGGTAAACTGTAACCCAGAAACAGTTTCTACCGATTTCGATATGGCAGATAAATTATATTTCGAGCCCGTGTTTTGGGAACATCTTTGGGAAATCATAGAATTAGAAAAACCTGAAGGCGTTATTGTACAATTAGGAGGTCAAACAGCCTTAAAATTAGCAAAGCGTTTAAGCGAAAGAGGCATTAAAATAATTGGTACTTCATTCGATAGTTTAGATATCGCAGAAGACAGAGGTCGCTTTAGTGATTTATTAAAAGAATTAAATATTCCTTATCCAGATTATGGCACTGCTTATACTGCAGAGGAAGCCATTGACGTTGCCAATAAAGTAGGTTACCCTGTTTTAGTAAGACCTAGTTATGTGATTGGCGGACAAAGAATGCGCATTGTCATTAATGATGCCGAAGTAGAAACTGCCGTAGTAAGTATATTAAAACATATACCTAATAATAAAATATTAATTGACCATTTCTTAGATCGTTGTCAAGAAGCAGAAGTGGATGCAATCTTTGATGGTGAAACTTTTCACATCATGGGTGTAATGGAACATATTGAACCTGCAGGAATTCATAGCGGAGATAGTAATGCTGTATTACCGGCCTTTAACCTAACTCCATTGATTGTAGAAACCATGGAATTTTACAGCGAGAAAATTGCAAGAGCTTTAAATATTAGAGGACTCATCAATATTCAATTTGCCATAAAAGATGGTAAAGTATTTGTCATTGAAGCAAACCCAAGAGCTTCAAGAACTACTCCGTTTATTGCCAAAGCATACCAAATACCTTATTTAAATATTGCTACCAAAGTAATGTTAGGTGCTAATAAATTAACTGAATTTACCATGGAGAAAAAACTAGAGGGCTACGCTATCAAAGAGCCTGTATTTAGTTTTGACAAATTCCCTGGAGTCAATAAAGAATTAGGACCTGAGATGAAGAGCACCGGAGAAGCCATTCGCTTCATAAAAGATTTACGCGACCCTTACTTCCGCAACTTATACAAGGAGCGTTCAATGAACTTGAGTCGTTAACTAAACTAAAAAGTCCTTAATAAAAATTTAAGGACTTTTTAGCTTCTTCTCTTATGATTTTTTCAAGACCCCCCATAAACGGGGGTCTTGTTTTCAAAGTCCTTAATAAAAATTTAAGGACTTTTTAGTTTCTTCTATTATGATTTTT
>CAINWZ010000078.1 GCA_903854725.1 uncultured Bacteroidota bacterium | reverse complement strand
TAGAACGAATATCATTCACTGCTTCTGGTTGACGAGCAATACTTTCTACCGCTCCTTTACCAATTAGACCGATGCCAATTCCAGCACCGATAGCAGCTAATCCAGCGCCGATTGCGGCAACACTTCCTACTACCATTTTTTTACGTTTTAATTGTTATTGAAAAAAAAATTATAAATATTATTAATGATGTGCTAATTCTTTATCAGCTCCTGCAGGATGATCATGATGCGCTTCCTCTGAAGCCATCCCGATATACATAGCAGTAAGCATGGTGAAAATATAGGCTTGTAGAAAAGCTACTAGCAATTCTATCAAGAATATAAAAATCACAAAAGGCACGGCTACCGCAGCTGCATAAACCGTTTTGAAAATAAATATTAAACAAACCAAGCTCAACACCAAGATATGACCCGCTGTGATATTTGCGAATAATCGTATCATTAAAGAAATAGGTTTGTTAAACACTCCAATTAATTCAATGGGAGCTAAAAATAATTTCATAGACCAATGCATTCCAGGCATCCAAAAAATATGTTCCCAATAGTTTTTATTGGAACTTAAATTCACAACAATAAAAACACAAACGGCTAAGGTCATAGTAAATGCGATGTTACCACTCACATTTGCTCCGCCTGGGAATAAAGGAATCAAGCCTAAAAAATTATTCGTTAATATTAAAAAGAATATTGTTAATAAGAAAGGCATGTACTTAGCGTAACGCTTAGCGCCAATATTAGGAAGGGCAATTTCATCTCTTACAAATAAAACAATAGGCTCCATAAAAGATTGTAACCCTTTTGGCGCCGATGTGATACCTGTTTTCTTATAAGCACCAGCTGCAGTTAATACAATCAATAACAAAATAATTACTGATATAAATAAACTAGCTACATTTTTAGTAATAGAGAAATCCCATAATAGCTTACTAGCAGCTGCATCTAATTCTCCAGCTTCATTAACTGCTTTAATTTTACCAGCAATTAATTTGTAGCCCTTGTATACGATTGGCTCATGATGTTCGTCCACTAAATTAGCAGAAGAAAATACTTCAAACCCTTTTGGGCTATATAAGATAACAGGTAATGATATTGTAGTGTGCCCCCAAAGATGCCAGCTATGGTCATCTTTTATATGCTCCAAAATAGTTTCAGTTACATTAAAGCTACCTTCTTCTTTAGCAGCAGCTGCTTTTTCATTCGCAAATAAAGTAACAGTATTTAATAACAAAATACTACTGAAAATTGCTACCAATAAAGGTTTTAGGCGCTTAAGGACCATACTCATTTCAAAATTTGCTGCAAAGATAGGAAGAAAGCGTCTGAATTTGCATAAATTTAAATAGAAATTGTACGTAAAAATTGAAAAATAAAGCTATTGTAAATGACTGTAAATCAATAATTTACACCTTGGTCATCTTTTTTTGTGCATCAAACTGCATTTCACTCAATGTTGCATAAAATCCGCCCAATTGTAAAAGCTCATTATGGGTGCCCATTTCTTTAATTTCTCCTTTGTCTAAAACGATAATTTTGGAAGCTTTGCGGATAGTAGAAAGGCGGTGCGCAATCACAATGGAAGTTCGCCCTTTAATAAGTGTTTCAATTGCTTTTTCGATAAGTTGTTCACTTTCGGTATCTATAGAAGAAGTGGCTTCGTCTAAAATTAAAATGGATGGATTATATAACAAAGCTCTAATAAAACTTAATAATTGCCTTTGTCCTAAGCTTAAAGTAGCCCCTCTTTCCATTACCTGGTAATCATAGCCTCCTGGTAATTGCATTATAAAATCGTGCATGCCAATCATTTTAGCAGCTTCATGAACTTGTTCTTTTGAAATAGCTGTATTACGCAAGGTTATATTATCATACACCGATCCCGAAAATAAAAACACATCCTGCAATACCACACCTACCGAAGCACGCAATCGATTCAATGCATAAGATTCAATAGGATGATTGTCTAATAATATAGTTCCGCTTTGATAAGGATACAAACGATTTAAAATACTTATGATAGATGTTTTGCCACTTCCTGTTTGTCCCACTAGCGCAACAGTCGATCCTGCTTCTACTGTAAAATTTAAATTACGTAAAACAAAGTTGGGTTCATTGTAAGCAAACGAGACTTCTTTAAATTCTATTTTACCTGGGATTTGCGCTGGTGCGTAAGTGCCCTCATTTAAGGTAACATCTTCATTGTCTAACACTTTAAAGACACGCTCTGCAGCCACCATCCCCATTTGCAGGACATTGAATTTATCTGCTATCATTCTGAGTGGTCTAAAAATTTGATTCAGAAATAAAATAAAAGCCACCAACAAACCTGCATCTAAGGAACGATCGGCTATCCACCAAACAATTAAACCAACGCTCAATGCCAACACCACTTCCACCACTGGAAAGAAAACCGAATAAGCAAAAATGGCTTTGATATTGGCGGCCTTATGTCCTTCATTAATTTTCGTAAATTTTTTCATTTCTTTTTCTTCTGCTGAAAAAGTTTGTACTACTTGCATCCCAGAAATATGTTCTTGTACAAAAGCATTTAAAGCAGCTACCGCATTGCGTACTTGCGTAAAACTTTTATTGACGCTTTCTTTAAAAAAATAAGTAGCTATAATCATAATAGGAAAAGGAATCAAGCATATTAAAGTCAATTTCCAATTAATGACAAACATGGTAGTAAGTGTAACAATAATAGTTAGCATGTCGGCCAAGATAGGAATCAATCCATCCGAAAAAATATCATTGATGCTTTCAATATCATTAATTGTTCTAGTAGTTAAAGTGCCAATAGGGGTTTTATCAAATTGACGCATTTCCCAATGCATAATTTTATCATATACTTTATTGCGTAAATCTCTTATTACTTGTTGCCCCAACCACGCCATACCAAATGTGAAAAAAAAGCGCATAATGGTTTCAAAAAAAATAAAAGCTACTTGAAATAATGTAATGGATAATATCAGATGTATCGCCGACTCAAAAGCATTGCCTGGCAAAAACCAATGAACCCAACTGGGCAAATCGACGGCTTTCCCTATAGCAGCATTTACAGTTGCTTGAATTAAATAAGGCCTTATAGGGGTAGTAAAGGCAAGCAGAATTGACAGCACCACACTTGCCAAAAACACAAAACGGTAAGGTTGTACAAACGAGAAAACTCGCTTTAGTAGGGATATCTGAAATATTTTTTTGGGCTGTTGGCTTGTCATTGCAAATCAAAGTTACACTATCTGTTTGTTCTTTGTAAAAATCCTAGCGCTTTTACGTATTTTCGTAATAAGATGGAAGCATTTAATATACCTGCCAATGCTGAGATTGTAACAAAATACAATTTAGATGAAGAACAAGAAAAAAAAGAAATTGTTCGTCACTACCGTGCATTATTACGCGCTTTAAGATCCAAATTAAAAAAAGGAGATAAAGAATTACTGAGAACGGCTTTTGAGATGGCTGCCGATGCTCATAAAACGATGCGTCGTAAAAGTGGAGAGCCCTATGTATTACATCCTCTGGCGGTGGCTATGATTTGTGTGGAAGAAATTGGCTTAGGGGTAAGAAGTACTATTTGCGCATTATTACATGACACAGTGGAGGATACCGATATTGCTCTGGATGATATCAAGAGTGAATTTGGAAATGAAATTGCTAAAATTGTTGACGGATTAACAAAGATATCTACGGTGATGGACACCAATAGTAGTCAGCAAGCAGAGAATTTTAAAAAAATTCTACTTACCCTTACCGATGATCCAAGAGTTATATTAATTAAGCTAGCGGACCGACTACATAATATGCGTACGCTAGATGCGATGAAGCAAGAGAAACAATTAAAAATTGCTTCTGAAACTATTTGGGTTTACGCACCACTAGCGCATCGTATGGGTTTATACAATGTGAAAACAGAATTAGAAGATTTGTCCATGAAGTATATGGAGCCTGCCATATATAAAGAAATTGCCAAAAAATTAGCGGAAACAAAAAGAGAAAGGACTAAATACATCAATGAATTTATTCGCCCTTTAAAAGAAAATTTAACAAATGCAGGATTTGAATTTGAAATTCAAGGTCGCCCTAAAAGCATTCATTCTATTTGGAATAAAATAAAAAAGAAAGAGGTAAGTTTTGAGGAAGTGTATGATCTTTTTGCCATCAGAGTGATTTTAGATTCTCCCATAGAAAAAGAAAAAGAAGATTGTTGGAAAGTATACTCAATGGTGACAGATGAATATAGTCCTTCACCAGAAAGATTAAGAGATTGGCTAAGTAACCCCAAGAGCAATGGTTATGAAGCGCTGCACACTACGGTGATGGGGCCGCATGGAAAATGGGTGGAAGTGCAAATTAGAACCAAGCGAATGAATGAGATTGCCGAAAAAGGATTGGCTGCACATTTTAAATACAAAGAAGGCACTCAAAACGAAGATAGATTTGATAAATGGTTTGTTCAAATTAGAGAAGCCCTAGGCAATCAGCAAGAAGAAGGCATTGATTTTTTACAAGATTTTAAAACCTCTTTTTTAGCGGAAGAAATTTACGTGTACACTCCTAAAGGGGATGTGAAAATGCTGCCCATTAATAGTTCTGCATTAGACTTTGCCTTTTTTATACATACTGCTATTGGCTCAAAATGTATTGGTGCTAAAGTGAATCATAAACTGGTTCCTATTAGCCATAAATTACGCAGTGGGGACCAAATAGAAATTATAACCAGTAATAAGCAAAAGCCCACTGAAGATTGGTTAAATAGTGTAGTCACTGCCAAGGCTAAAAATAGTATTAAAGATGCCTTAAGGGAAGAGAAAAAAGTGGTGGCTGAAGAAGGAAAATATACCCTACAAAGAAAGCTAGAAGGCATTGGAGCTGTTTACAACCCTTATAATATTGACCAAGTAATGTACTATTATAAATTACATAGTCAGTTAGATCTTCTATTTAAAATTGCTACCAAGTCTATCGATTTAAAGGAATTAAAATTATTTCAAATTGTAGGTGATAAAATTGAAGCGCCAAAGCCTGTCAATGCCCCAAGTGAATTTAATGCTGACAGCCAATCGGCTAAAACACCTAGCAAAAAAGATTCGGAATTAATTATTTTTGGAGAATCTAGTGATAAAATCAAGTACACTTTAGGTAAATGCTGTAACCCCATTCCTGGAGATGATGTTTTCGGATTTGTAAGTACCGGCAAAGGTCTTATCATTCATCGTACCAATTGCCCTAACGCCACCCAACTTTTGGCAAATTATGGACATAGAGTTGTCAAAACCAAGTGGGCTAAAAATAAAGAAATTTCATTCCTAACAGGCCTTAGTATCATTGGATTAGATGACGTGGGTGTGGTAAATAAAATTACCAATATTATTAGTGGGGAATTAAAAATTAACATTGCCGCTCTTACCATTGAGTCAACCGAAGGCTTATTTAAGGGAACTATTAAAGTATACGTTCACGACAAGGATGAATTAGAAGAGCTGGTTACTAGAATTAAGTCTCTGAACGGTATTCAACAGGTTATGCGATTTGACACAGAAACTGTGTAAAAGTTGCGCTAATTATTTTGGGTTTAAATAGGTAATAAACCTACCAAGACTTATTTTTGCTCTCTCAAATATACAAATATGGTAGATGTAATTTTAGGGCTCCAATGGGGCGATGAAGGAAAAGGAAAAATTGTAGACTATTTTGCTCCTAACTACGACATCATTGCGCGTTTTCAAGGCGGCCCAAATGCCGGCCATACATTATATGTAAACGGCACTAAAATGGTTTTACATCAAATACCTTCTGGTATTTTTCACCAAGATAAAATTAATATTATTGGCAATGGTGTTGTACTAGATCCCGTTACCTTGAAAAAAGAATGTGATGCGGTGGCGGCGATGGGTGTGGATGTAAAAAAGAATTTATTTATCTCTGAAAGAACTAATATTATTATACCAACGCACCGAGCTTTAGACAAAGCTTCTGAATTAGCAAAAGGAGAAAGTAAAATTGGCTCTACTTTAAAGGGTATCGGCCCTGCCTATATGGATAAGACGGGTCGTAACGCGCTTCGTGTAGGAGATTTATTGAGTAAGAATTTTATTAGCAAGTACATCACCTTAAGAATGAAGCATCAGAAAATTTTAGATAGCTTTAATTTTAATGAAGATATTAGTGAAATGGAAAACGAGTTTTTTGAAGCGCTTGAGTTTCTAAAAACGATGAATATTATTAATTGTGAGTACTTTATAAATGATCAAATTGCAAAAGGCAAAAAAGTATTAGCCGAGGGTGCGCAAGGTTCCATGTTAGATATTGATTTTGGCACTTTCCCTTTTGTTACCTCCTCCAATACAATTTCTGCAGGCGTTTGTACTGGGCTAGGCATTGCTCCAAAATTGATCAATGAAGTTTTTGGTATTACAAAAGCCTATTGCACAAGAGTAGGTAGCGGCCCCTTCCCTACTGAATTGCACAATGAGACCGGCGAAGAATTAAGAAAATTGGGTAGCGAATTTGGAGCAACTACTGGCCGCCCAAGAAGATGTGGCTGGATTGACCTTGTTGCTTTGAAATACACTTGCATGATCAATGGTGTAACACAAATTATTATGACCAAGGCCGATATTCTAGATACATTCAAAGAACTTGAATTAGGCATTGCTTATGAAATGGAAGGTAAAGAGATTGATTACGTTCCTTTTCAGCTTGTAGGGACTCCTGTGGCCCCTATTTGGAAAAAAATGCAAGGATGGAACATAGATACTACCAAAATGAAGAATGAAAAAGAATTACCCGCAACAATGATTACCTATATAGAATTTATCAATGCCTATTTAGGCGTTCCGGTAAAATATGTTTCTAATGGACCGGGTAGAGATCAAATAGTACATATTTAAATTATTAGTTAAGTATAGCAAGCAAAATTAATTACAATTTTTTTTAAAAAAAAGCTCATTTTTTTTGGTAAATACAATTTTGAGTTGAAATTTTACATTGTTAATTTCTTAATTACATATGGCAGTCAAAACTATAAAAGAAAAAAAGTCCGCTAGTCCTAAAACAGGAATCATTAAAGCGGAAAAATCAGCTAAACCATCTGCAAAGAAAAAAATTGCAGACGACGAGGATGATTTAGACGATGACGAAGCCGTAAATGATGATTGGGAAAAAACGGAAGAAGATACTAGCTGGGATCCTGATTTTGAAGAGTTTGATGTACCAAAAAAATCGGCCAAGAAGCCAGGTAAATTTAAAGCCTCAGACGAAGACGATGATTTTAATTTGAATGAAGACTTTAAAGAAATAGATGACGATGATCTATTCGAAGACAAAGACGATCTAGAAGACGATTTTTAATCCGCTTTATCCAACATTTGTTGTTTTGAAAAGCTTAGCATGTTAGTTTCATTAAAACTTGCACTCATTACCTGCAAACCAAAAGGCATGCCATTGCTATGGGTAAACAAGGGAATTGAGATAGCAGGTATACCCACCAAATTAGCATACACCGTATAAATATCAGCTAAAAACATTTCAGTGGGCGTATGGTTATTTGCTCCTAAAGTAAATGCAGTGGAAGGAACAGTGGGCGATACTATTATATCGTATTTTGAAAAAACCGCATTGGTTAAGTCTACTAATTTTTGTCGAACCTGTTGAGCCTTTGTAAAGTAGGCATCAAAATAACCAGCACTTAATACAAACGTACCTAGCAATATCCTTCTTTGTACTTCTTCCCCAAATCCTTCCGTTCTGCTTTTTTTATATAAATCGGTCAGGTCTTCTATATTTTCTTTGGTTCGATGCCCAAACTTAATTCCATCAAATCTTGATAAATTACTCGAAGCTTCTGCGGTCGTTAAAACATAATAAGTTGGCACTAGATAAGAAAGCAATGAAAAGTCTATTGCTTCTACTATATAGCCCTTGTGTTGCAAATCTTTTAAATAGTTTTCTATTTTAGTTTTTATTTCAGGATCCAAACCTGGATGAAAAAGGGTTTCCTTAAAGTAAGCTACTTTTTGGGGGCTTGCTTGCACTTCAATTTCATTACTGTAAGAGGGCACTGCCGAAGAAGATACTGTACTATCAAAATTGTCTTCTCCCGCCATCATTTCTAAAACTAGCGCCGCGTCTTCAATTGTTTTTGAAAAAATACCTATTTGATCAAAAGAAGAAGCATACGCAATTAAACCATAACGAGAAATTCTTCCATAACTAGGTTTTAATCCTACCACTCCACAAAAATCTGCAGGTTGCCTTACAGAACCTCCCGTATCAGACCCAATACTTATCATACATAAATTGGCTTGCACCGATACGGCAGAACCACCCGAAGAACCTCCAGGAACTTTTGTAGGATCTAATCCATTTTTCACAGGACCATATGCCGAATTTTCATTGCTACTACCCATGGCAAATTCATCACAATTTTGACGCCCAATAATAATGGCATCTTGATCCAATAATTTTTGAATAGCTGTGGCTGTATAAACCGCAGTATAATTTTCTAATATTTTGGAAGCGGCAGTGGCCTTATGCCCTTTATAATTTAGCACATCTTTAATGCCAATCACGACACCGTGTAATTTACCCAAAGATTTTCCCGCTTTACGAGCTGCGTCTAATGCGGCAGCTTGCGCTAATGCTTCTTCTGAAAAGACTTCTAAAAAAGCATTTAAATGTGCTTGTGCTGCAATTTGATCCAAGTAATATTTTACCGCTTGGGTACAGGTTGTAGTATCTGCTGTCAAAGCAGCATGGTAGTCTTTGATGGAAGAAAACCGAAACAAAGGCTATTAAATTAAAGGATAAAAAATAGAATAGGGTCGTTAAAAGTATAACGAAACATAACAATTGAAATAATAAAACCTAAGAAGCTTTCTCGTCTTTTTCTTTAATGCCGTCTTCGATTTCTTTTTTCACATTATTTTTAGCATCGTTGAATTCACGAATACCCTTTCCTAAACCACGCATAAATTCAGGGATTTTACGTCCACCAAACATTACTAAAATAACTACACCAATAATTAATAATTCTTGAAATCCTAAGTTGCCCATAATATTAAATTTAGAAGTTTAAAGGTAAGGTAATTATAAAATACAAAAGCAGTATTTTTTATGAATTACAGCACCAAAAAGCCAATTATTTGTTACAAAAAAAATCCCGTCTCGAGTTAAATCGAAACGGGACAATTATATAAGATATACAAGCTTTTAAGCAAACCCAAGAGATTCACTGAAAACTGGCTACTAGAATCTTTTTTCTTTGATACGTGCACTCTTACCGCTTCTATCGCGTAAGTAATACAATTTAGCACGACGTACTTTACCAGACTTATTCAACAAAATACCATCAATATTAGGTGATAAGAAAGGGAATAAACGTTCAACGCCAACGCCATCAGAAATTTTACGTACTGTAAAAGAGGCTGTTGCGCCTGTACCTTGTGTTTTAATCACATCTCCACGGAAACTTTGAATACGCTCTTTACCACCCTCTACAATCTTGTAGTTAACGGTAATATTATCACCAGCTTTGAAGGCTGGATAGTCTTTTTTTGCGGTCAATTGCTCGTGTACAAATTTTACTGCTTCGCTCATAATACATTGTTTTTGCGGACGGCAAAGGTAGGAGAACCCACCTTATTATCCAAATTATTTAGTTCAAAATTAATAATCCACTACCTGGCAATATTCACTGCCCTCTTTTCACGTATAACCGTCACTTTAATCTGACCAGGATAAGTCATTTCAGTTTGTATTTTTTGGGCTATATCAAAGCTCAATTGATCAGAAGTGGCATCCGTTACCTTTTCGGCCTCTACAATCACCCTTAACTCACGACCAGCTTGAATAGCATAGGCTTTTTCTACCCCTTGGTAATTCATGGCTAGGTTCTCTAAGTCTTTGATTCTCTGTATATATTGCTGCATAATCTCCCTTCTTGCACCTGGTCTTGCACCGCTAATAGCATCACAAGCTTGGATAATTGGGGAAATCACATATTGCATCTCCATTTCATCGTGGTGGGCACCAATTGCATTCACCACTGCTGGGTTTTCACCATATTTCTCAGCCAATTTAGCCCCTAACAAGGCATGGCTTAATTCTGTCTCTTCGTCTGGCACTTTACCAATATCGTGTAATAAACCTGCTCTCTTAGCTAGTTTTGGATTCAATCCTAATTCAGCAGCCATAATACCACATAAATTAGCCGTTTCACGAGAGTGCATTAATAAGTTTTGACCATAAGAAGAACGGAATCTCATTTTTCCGATAATACGAATCAACTCTTTATGCAAACCATGAATACCTAATTCAATAACGGTACGCTCTCCAATTTCTGCAATCTGATCTTCTAACTGACGACGTGTTTTTTCCACCACTTCTTCGATACGCGCTGGATGGATACGACCATCAGCCACCAAACGTTGTAAACTTAAACGTGCAATTTCACGACGTAATGGATCGAAGGATGAAAGTAAAATAGCTTCAGGTGTATCATCTACAATTAAATCTACTCCAGTAGCTGCTTCAATGGCGCGAATATTACGACCTTCTCTTCCAATAATTTGTCCTTTCATTTCATCTGATTCCAAATTAAACACAGTCACTGTATTTTCAATAGCTACTTCTGCAGCAGTTCTTTGGATAGATTGTATGATGATTTTTCTAGCTTCCTTGTTTGCTTTTTGCTTTGCATCTTCAATAATTTCTTGTTGTAAAACAAGGGCCTGTGTTTGCGCCTCATGCTTTAAACTTTCTATTAATTGTTGTCTTGCATCGTCAGCACTTAGGTTGGCAATTTTTTCTAATCGACGAATATGCTCTTCTTGGTGCTTCTCTAATTCAGAACGCTTCACATTCACTAAATCAATTTCACGATTTAATTTTTCCTTAATGACTTCGTTGTCTTTTACTTGCTTGTCAATAGAAGCTTCTTTCTGATTGATGGTAATTTCCTTCTGCTTGATTCTATTTTCAGCTTCGCCTATTTTCTTATTTTTTTCTAAAAGATCGCGATCGTATTCAGACTTTAATTGCACGAAACGTTCTTTCGCTTCCAATTGCTTTTCTTTTTTAATGGTCTCCGCTCTTAATTCGGTTTCCTTTAAAATATTAGCAGCTTGTGCTTCGGCTTCTTCTACTTGTTTTTTGGTATTGCGGGCAAATACGAGTTTGCCTACGAGAAGGCCTCCCAATAAGGAAGCACCTCCAATGATGACGAATAATATGGTTTGGTCCATTGTTTAAATCTTGTTGTTTGTAAATAATTCATACTCCCCTTTTTCGTTGTTAATGAGATTAATACATTAATTCAATATTATTTATAAATCATTGATAGTCACCTATAGCAAGCTTCGTTATTTTCTTATACTACTAGGTTGACGTATTTAGATTATTTATAATGCGTCAAAGGTTCCGAGACGAAGATAATCAATTAATGGAAAGAATGGAGTCGAAGTGGGCAAATTATGTGCCTTAAAGCGCCTTTTCAATAGAAATAGCTAGCGCATCAATTTGATTTTGAATGGCTTCCAGCTCATAGAGGTTTTGCCCTGTCTGTTGTTGCTCGGTGGTAAACCAAAGCAAAACCATTGATATATAATCCTGCATGTCCTTGCCTGCATAGGCATTTTTAAACTCTACCATCTTTTGGTTAATGAGGGCTGCAGTCTGGCGAACTGCCTGTTCATCCTTGGCAGCAATTTTTACTCGATAGGACCTATCCGCAATGGTTATGTTAACAGGAATTAAAACAGGTTCTTCTTGGGTAGCTGACATAAATTAGGGATTCAAGTTTTTAATGGCTGTATCTATTTCTTTGATGTAATGGTCTACTTTTTGTACCAATTGTGCTTTGTCTGTACTATTCATATTAGCAGTGTTTACCATCGCTGCGGCTAATTTCGATTTCCCCTCCTGCACCTGTTCCATCAAATCACTTACCTGGCGCTGCTCTTTGCTTAAAGATGTTTTCAATTGCAAATTTTCCTTCTCTAATAAAGCAGTACGCCTTAGAATAAGAGCTAGTTTCTCTTGAAGATTAGATAAAGAAGAAGCGATGTCCACCATAAACTTATTTTGATTTACTGAAAATAGTTATTTTCTAATTTCTGCTTGCAAGTTTTTTTCAAATTCTTGTACCAATTTTTTCATCATAGCATCTATCTCCACATCTGTCAATGTTTTATCTACCGCATTAAACACAAAATTAATGGCAACCGACTTTTTCTGATCCCCCAATTTTTCACTTTCAAAAATATCGAAAACACTGCTTTCTTGTAGGGCAGCTATTTTAACTGCAGCAATAGATTGTTCAATAGCAGCATACTTTGTAGCCTGCGGAAGCACTAAGGCAATATCTCGTTCTACCGAAGGATATTTTGAAACTTCTTGATACACCACTTGATGACTTTGATACAATGCCAACAAACTAGATAAATCAAATTGGATGTATAAAACAGATTGCTTAATACCAAAAGTTTGTAATTTTTTTGTGCCTATTATGTCAAGCGTGCAAACTACTTTTTTATGAATAATATAAGTTACTTGTCCACCATCCTCCGACTTCCATTGTCCTGCAGCAAGACCTAATAATTTGCAAAGTGCAGTTGCTATTCCTTTGGCTACAAAAAAATCGGCTGGCATGGTTTTAGTTCTCCAGCCATCTTGTTGTTGTTTGCCAGAAATATAAATGGCCAATTGCTCCGACTCATAATATTTGTCACTTGCAGACTTGCCATATACTTTTCCCATTTCAAAAAAGGCAATGGAAGTATTTTTTCTATTGATATTATAAGCAATGGTTTCTAATCCAGTCTCTAACATAGAAGGTCTCATCACATCTAAGTCGGCACTTAAATTATTTAACATTTTTACCGAACTAGCTAAAACTTCTTCCGAGAAATAAGCGCTATTGGTAATGGAGTTCGTAAGTATTTCTGTAAAGCCACGTCCTACTAAATAATTGGCAATTTTATCTTTAAACTTTTCCTTTTTCTCTAGTGGATCAATCGCAGGACTCATGGAAATGACACTTGGTATGGCAATATTATCCAATCCATCAATGCGCACAACTTCTTCTACAATATCTGCAGGAATACTAATGTCTGGCTTATGATAAGGCACCGCTAAGTCCAAACCTTCCGCTGTTTCTTTCAATATTTCAAAACCTAAACTAGTAAGAATTGTTTTTACTTTTTCTACAGGATACACTTTGCCACTTAATTTTTTTAAGTATGCAAAACTAATAGTCACTTTTGTTTTGGGAGCGGGTGCTGGATACACATCAATAACTTCACTACATTTTCCGCCAGCCACTTCTTGTATTAATTGCGCTGCGCGCTCCAATACGTTTACGGTACCATCAATGGCAACACCTTTTTCAAAACGTGTTGCCGCATCCGTTCTTAGACCATGATGCACCGATGTTTTTCTAATATGTACATTTTCAAACCAAGCACTTTCTAAAAATATTGAAGTAGTAGTTATTTTCACACCGCTTGTTAAACCGCCGAACACCCCTGCGATACACAATGGTTTTTCAGTGTCACTAATCATTACATCATTTGCAGTTAAATTTCTTTCCACCCCATCTAAGGTGGTGAATTTTGTACCTGCTGGATATTTTTTTACAATGATTTGTTGGTCCTTAATTTCACGTGCATCAAATGCATGTAAGGGTTGTCCCGTTTCATGCAAAATATAATTGGTTATGTCTACTATATTATTAATTGATCGTACCCCAATGGATTGCAATTTATTTTTTAACCAAGAAGGAGATTCTTTCACTGTAACACCTTCTATTACTAGACCACTATATCTAGCACATCCCGCTGCATCTTGAATACTTACTTTAAAAGGAAGAACCGATTTTTCTTTGGTTGCTTTTTTCACAAATGGACTGATGGCCGATACCGGTGATTCGTGATAAGATAAATACGCACAAACATCTTTAGCAACGCCATAATGACTCATCGCATCCATTCTATTGGGTGTAAGTCCAATTTCATATATCCAATCTTCGTGATTTTCATAAAGGTCGGCTACTAAAGTGCCCGCTTTTACTGCAGCATCTAACACAATGATGCCGCCATGGTCATCACTTATTCCTATTTCATCTTCTGCACAAATCATGCCTTCACTTTGCTCCCCTCTTATCTTCGCTAATTTCATATTGATGGGATCGCCTGTGGTAGGAAAAATAGTGGTACCAATAACAGCTACTACTACTTTTTGTCCCAGCGCTACATTACTAGCACCACAAACAATACTTAAGGGTTGGTCCTTTCCAATGTTTACTTTGGTTAATTTTAATTTATCAGCATTAGGATGTTGTTGCACTTCCATGACTTCTCCCACTACTAAGCCAGCGAGTCCTCCTTTAAAATTTTCAAATTTTTCCAATGACTCCACTTCTAGCCCGATAGAAGTTAAAATAAGGGATAACTTCTCAGGACTCACCGTATGCGGTAAATATTCACTCAGCCAGCGATAACTAATCGTCATAGAACAACTTTATGGTATAGCTCCAAAAATACAAGATTTTAAGTGCTTTTAGTGAAAAACTAGGTGCAAAACCCGTGAATAACTGTCTTTTTTTGTGAATTTCAGATGGTAAAGACCTGTGTACAACCCCATTGCAAAACTAAATTTCTTGAAGTCCCAATTTGGTTTGATTTTCGCAGTAAGAAAATTGGTTACTCCCTATGTCAATCCCAAGTATAAATACAAACAGAACGAAGAAGAAAAATACCAATATAGATATTAGTTCTATGATGTATGGAAAAATTCCGCCTCAAGCAAGAGAATTAGAAGAAGCTGTTTTAGGTGCTATACTTTTAGATAAAAGTGCATTTGATACCATTAGCGAAATTTTAAAGCCGGAATGTTTTTATGTAGAAGGGCATCAATTAATTTTTAGTGCGATGCAAGGCTTGCAACAAAAAAATATGCCTATTGATATGTTGACAATGGTGGAAGAATTAAAAATGCGCGAGCAACTAGATATTGTTGGTGGTGCTTATTATATTTCTAAATTAACCAATGTCGTTGTATCTACAGCCAACATTGAAGCACATGGCAGAATTGTTTTACAAAAATTTATTCAAAGAGAGTTAATTAGAATAAGTGGCGAAGTAATAGCAAACGCTTATGAAGATAGTACAGACGTTTTTGATTTGCTAGATGATAGCGAAACAAAAATGTTTAATATTACCAATAACTATTTGAAGAAAAACTTCGTGGATATTGGAGACGCTTTAGCACATGCTGTTACGCGTATAGATCAATTAAGAACTAAGAAAGACGAAATCTCTGGTGTGCCAAGTGGCTTTACTTCTTTAGACAGAATCACATACGGATGGCAACCTACCGATTTAATTATTTTAGCTGCAAGACCTTCTGTGGGTAAAACTGCTTTCGCGTTGAACCTTGCACGCAATGCAGCATTGCATCCTACTAAACCACAAGCGGTTGGATTTTTTAGTTTAGAGATGAGTGCCTCTCAATTAGTACAACGTATTTTAAGTGCGGAGAGTGAAATTAAAATGGAAAAAATTTCGCGTGGTAAATTAGAAGAATATGAATACCAACAATTACATAGCAAGGGTATTAAGAAATTAGAACAAGCTCCTATTTATATTGACGATACGGCTGCTTTAAATATTTTTGAATTTAGAGCAAAAGCAAGAAGACTGGTAAACAAACATCAGGTTAAAATTATCATCATTGACTATTTACAATTAATGAGTGGTTCAGGGGATAGAAATTCAAATCGTGAGCAAGAGATTAGTAATATCTCAAGAAGTTTGAAAGCCTTAGCGAAGGAATTAAATATTCCTATTATTGCACTTTCTCAATTAAGTCGTGCGGTGGAAACAAGAAAAGAAAGTAAAATGCCGCAGTTGAGTGATTTACGTGAATCTGGTGCGATTGAACAAGATGCGGATATGGTAATGTTTATTTATCGTCCCGAGTATTATGAAGTAATGAGCAATGAAATGGGAGAAAGTACACAAGGTGAGACACATATTAGAATTGCAAAACATAGAAATGGCCGTTTAGATTTAATTAAACTTAGAGCCAACTTAGATATTCAAAGATTTGAAGAGTGGGAAGGTGATAGCGGTATTCCTGGATTAGCCAGCAATTACAAACCTTTACAACCAAGCTTAAATAGTGGTGGTGCTCCCGATGGCGGTCGATTCTTTATTCAAGGAAGTAAAATGAATGAAGGCGAATTTGACGAAGGTATTAATGACGATCAACCGTTTTAAATAAGTCGCAGCTATGTCGATACCTTATTTTTACGAACCCTCTATTTTATCGGGCCAAACTAGCTTTACCTTAAACGAAATAAGCAGCAAGCATTGCGTTCAAGTACTTAGAATGCAAGAAGACAATAGAATTGACTTAACCAATGGTAAAGGTTTTTTATTCGAAGCCGTTATTGTAACGCCACATAAAAAAAATACAGTTGTAAAAATTTTAACTGAAAAATATATTGCTCCCTCTTCTCAAAAATTAACTTTAGGCATTGGATTACTCAAAAATGTTACTAGGTTAGAATGGCTTTTAGAAAAAGCGACGGAGATGGGTATTTATGAAATTATTCCCCTGGTTTGCGAACACACCATTTTTGAAAAATTTAAAATGGAAAGATTTCAAAATATATTACAATCAGCAATGATTCAAAGTCAACAAGTTTGGTTGCCCTTACTGGGAACACCTGTAAAATATAAGGAAGCAATTGTTGCACAAAAACAAACACAAAAATTAATAGCACATTGCGAAGCAGGCGACAAATTGGATATCAAAAAAATAGAAGCTGCTACCGATTGTCTTTTATTCATAGGGCCGGAAGGCGACTTCTCTGCTGCCGAAATTGAATTAGCAGTCCAACATCAATTTAAAGCTATTCATTTAGGACCTACCCGACTCAGAACTGAAACAGCTGCTCTATTTGCACTAAGTGTGTTAAAAATATTTTAATTTCATACAATGAGTATTATTGAAGTAACGACTCCCGCATTAGCACAGCAATTTGTAGACATTAACGCCAGCCTAAACAAGCAGAACCCTCATTATATCAGACCACTTGACCAGGAAGTTTTTCAAGTATTCGATCCGGCTAAAAATAAATTATTCCAACAAGGCAATGCTAAAAGATGGTTGGCCATTGATAAGCAAGGAATAACTATTGGTCGCATTGCCGCTTTTTATTATGATACCTATAAGAACAAAGGCACAGACTATCCAGTGGGATGCGTGGGCTTTTTTGATTGTATCAATGATCAAGCAACTGCCAATTTACTTTTTACTACTGCGCAAGAGTGGTTAGCCAGCAACGGCATGCAAGCGATGGATGGTCCTATTAATTTTGGCGATAGAGATAAATGGTGGGGACTCATGGTGCAAGGATTTGATGCCGAGCCCATGTATGGCATGTCTTTCAATCCGCCTTATTATGAAAAGCTCCTAACTCATTTTGGTTTTCAGAATTATTACAACCAATATTATTATCAAAAGAATTTATTAACGCCCCTTCCTGCTCGATTTGAAGAAAGGTATCATAAATTTAAAACAAAACCCGATTACATTGCCGTTCATTTAGATAAAAAAAGGCTTCCCAAATTTGCGCAAGATTTTGTTACTATATATAATGCAGCCTGGGCACAACACGGAGAAGAAAAAGCAATTACACTAGACCAAATATTAAAACTATTTAATTCCCTTAAAGCGATTATGGATGAAAGAGTAATTTGGTTCGCTTATTATAAAGAAGAACCTATCGCTATGTTTATTAATATCCCTGATGTGAATCAATATTTTAAATATTTCAATGGAAAACTAGGGCTGCTACAAAAATTACACCTGCTTTGGATGAAATGGAATAGAAGCAATAATAAATTAACCGGATTGGCTTTTGGAGTGGTGCCTAAATATCAAGCATTAGGTATTGATAGCTTTTTAATTCAATCCTGCCATTTACTTTTAAATGACATAAAAATTTATAGTCAATATGAAATGGGCTGGGCTGCCGACTGGAATCCCAAAATGGTAAATATTTATAAAAGCTTGGAGGCAAGTCCTAGTAGACATATGGTCACTTTTAGGCATATTTTTAACCCTAGCGCCCACCCTTTTGAGCGACACCCACTTATGGATTATAGTGCTAAATAAGGGTAATAAAGGGCCTTTAATAAATAGGGGATAAGATTTAATTCCTAGGTTAATACTTTTGATTTTGAATGTGTATATTGCGCGTCAACTATGGATAATTTCGTTGTTTCAGCCAGAAAATACAGACCTCAAAACTTTAATACAGTGGTGGGACAAGCTCCTATTACCACTACCTTAAAGAATGCTATTTTAAACAATCATTTGGCACATGCCTTTTTGTTTTGCGGACCAAGAGGTGTGGGTAAAACTACCTGCGCTCGTATTTTAGCAAAAACAATCAATTGCACCAAAATCACCAAAGAAGGAGAAGCCTGTAATACTTGCGAAAGTTGTGTTTCTTTTGAAAAAGGTGCAAGTTTAAATATTCATGAATTAGATGCAGCGAGTAATAACTCGGTGGATGATATTAGAACCTTGGTAGAACAAGTTCGTTTTGCACCACAAGCTGGCAAATACAAAGTATATATTGTAGATGAGGTACACATGTTAAGCACGAGTGCCTTCAATGCCTTTTTAAAAACTTTAGAAGAGCCACCTCCTTATGCTATTTTTATTTTAGCGACTACCGAAAAACATAAAATTCTTCCTACCATTTTAAGTCGTTGTCAAATTTTTGATTTTAGACGTATTACCTCCAATGACACCGTTGCGCATTTGGAAGAAATTATTGGAAAGGAAAATATTAAAGCCGAAAAAAATGCACTGCAATTAATTGCACAAAAAAGTGAAGGCTGTATGCGTGATGCACTTAGTATTTTAGATAAAATAGTAAGTTTCTCCAACGGCGCTTTAACCTACGAGAACACCTTAGAGCATTTAAATATTTTAGACGAAGCTTACTTTTTTAAATTACTAGAACACCTTACCACGCAGGATTTAACCAATGCCATGTTGTTGTATGATGAAATTAATCAGAAGGGGTTCGAAGGTGACATGGTATTATACGGGCTGGCTAGTTTTATCCGAAACTTATTAGTTTGTAAAGATCCGGCTAGTGCTAAATTATTAGAGTCTATTGAAGGCTGGAGAGAGCAATATATTAGTGTAGCGAAGGAAGTAAGTACTCCTTATTTAGTAAGCGCCTTGAATTTGTTAAATGAAGCCGAGATTCAATTTAAAATGGCGCGTAACAAACGACTGCATGTTGAAATGGCCATTATAAAACTTAATTTTTTGCAACAAGCAATTGAGTTAAGCATGGAAGATAGCCAAGTAGTAAAAAAAAAACTAGTTGATAGCCACTACCCCATTCGATTAAAAAAAATCATTCCTTTAAGTAATTCAGTGGTAACAAGTGAGGCAAAGTTAATCATTGAGCAAAAAGCACCTCGTGTTGCAAGTGCTCCAGTAAAAAGTTCTACGACTTTGCCAAAAGTAGAAAATGATACTAAAGCTACAAACGAGTCTGTTATTGAAACAAAGCAAGCTCCATCAGTTTCCAAAACTTCTTCTTCCACCACTCCTCCAGAATCCAATATTCCAAAAGGAAATAATAAAAATTTATTAGCAGTACTTCAAAATAAATATGGAGAAAAATACAAAATTGAAGAAGTAATAGATTCTATCCCCCTTACCATGGAAGACTTAAGAAAGTGTTGGGACGATTTTACACTCACTTTAGAGACAGCTTTAAAACATTCAGCAGCTAGTACCTTCAAATTAGCCGATTTGGCCATCGAAGATGATACCCATTTCACCATTACTGTTCCTGCCTTAACTGCACAAAAATTTGTAGAACAAGAGCGTATGAATGTATTAGAAAAAGTGTGGGCGCATTTTCACAATCGTGGAATTCAATTTAGTATTCTTGTTGCCACAAGTGAAAAAGAAGATGTGCCTTTGCATTTAAGTTTGAATAGCAAGCAAAAGTATGAGCGCATTGCAGCGCAATATCCTTTAGTACAAGAACTAAAAACAAGATTAAATTTAGAAATTTATTATTAGGATGCGATGTTAATTTTACAACTTCGCTTTTTGATACCCTTTTTGTTTTAAATATTGGAATATCTTTTGACGGTGGTCTCCTTGAATGATAATCTCCCCATCTTTCACAGCACCTCCAGTGCCACAATGATTTTTCAATGCCTTACTTAGTTCAAGCATGGCCTCTTCAGTACCCTCAAAACCATAGACAATGGTGACGGTTTTACCTGCCCTATGTTTGGTTTCTAAAATTATCCGCAATAATTGATCCTGTGGTGCCAAAGTAGCTTTTGCTTCTTCTTCCTCAATCGGCAACTTATAAGCTGGATCAGTACTATACACTAAGGGTGAACTAGACGAAGAAGTATTATTTGATTTGGGTCTTTTACTCATTTTTTACTTATTATAACAGTATAAAGTTTGTAATCTGCTTAGTATTTTGAAACTTTGTGGTACAATTTAATAAAAACAAAGTTACGGCTAAAATTAAGGAACAATTATGTCTAAAAAAGTAATGTTAGTGATAATGGATGGATGGGGATTGGGGCTAGTACCTTCTTCCGATGCTATTCAACAAGCAAAAGTACCCTTTGTATCTAGTTTATATAAGGCATACCCTCATTCCACACTTGTTACCTGCGGTGAAGCGGTTGGTTTACCCGATGGACAAATGGGCAATAGCGAAGTGGGTCATTTAAATTTAGGCGCAGGACGTATTGTATACCAAGAATT
>CAINWZ010000077.1 GCA_903854725.1 uncultured Bacteroidota bacterium | reverse complement strand
TCTATAAAAGAAAGTTGGGATGTCGCTGCTTATATAAACGCTCAACCAAGGCCAAGCAAAAATAAATCTCAAGATTGGCCAGTACTATCCACTAAACCTATCGACTACCCTTTTGGCCCTTATGCCGATTCATTTTCAGTAGCACAACATAAATTTGGGCCTTTTGAACCAATTGTTTTGTCCAGAGCGAAAAATCACAAATAGTTACTGATTATTACAATTTAGTAAAATCTATAGTGGGATGTTTACCATTTAATTTTCTTGTAATAAAATCACCAGCATCTATATTTTTTAAATGTTTAAAACCGCCAGAATACATATAAAATAAATTGCCCTCCGCTCCTGCACCATAATCAAATCGCTGATGCTTTTGTGGATGTGCGGTTGTTGTAAATTTTGCTTGACTTAATTCCACCCAATTCCCAGAAGGGGTTACAATCCATTGATTTCCATAATAGGCTTTAAAATAATCATCCCCATTATTACCAAAATTTTCGACAAAGGCATATAAATTTTTAAAACCCGTTTTGGTATCTGTTTTATTTTGCGTCCATTCGGATAATAAATGCCATGTATAATTGTCTTCGGGTGATGCATAATATCCAATATAAGTTGCACTATCTCCTACTATTGATTTTACACCCGATAAAAAGCGATAAGTAGTATTTACTTTCCATGGATATACCAAATGGCTATGCCCTCCAGATCCTTCATTACCAAAGTCGCCAGAAGAAACCTGCTTCCCTTTGCTTTTTAAATTAACGGCAAATTGTGAAGGTATTTCTTTAGGATTATCTGTTTTAAATAAACTCCAAATAGAAAATATAAATCTTCTTTCCAATTCATTGTTTATTTGAATCCCTCCATAGCCACTATGAAATCCATTGGTCTCGTAATAGGCATGAATGGAATTTTCAACTTCCTTGGGAACTAATACTTCGGTATAGAACCATTTAACGACGCTATCTCCGGGTACTTGATATCTTAAATGAGTGGATGGTGCTGCTAAATGAACACTTTTGTTATACTTAATTTCATTAGGCGTAATGGCATCAACTTTTATAGAAACAATTTCTGGATAAGATGCTACTAAATTTGAAGAAGTCTTATGTTTAGAAGCCCCTTTGATTTTTATATAATGATAACCAGGTGCAGTAATATTAAATTTACCTACTTTGTAATTTTCATTGGTTGCATTTGCAGGAATGTATAATTCATACACTTGACTGCTTTCATCTAATCCAATTTTAAATTCAGAAGCTGTTGCATTAGGTTTAATATTTACCTGCACTTCCATCTCTCCTTTTTGTTGAGGATAAAAATAAATTTTTAAAGTTTCTTGATTACTTGCAAGTGTTTTTTGAACTATTTCTTCTTCTTCCTCATTCAACTGGACTTTTTTTTTCCAGAATAATAACCATTTCCTTTTACAGGAATAGTAGCATGCGCACTATTCCATTTTTCCTCCAATACTTTAATAAAATAACCCCCTACCACACTTCTTGCCTGGAAACCAATTTTTTTACCATCCAGGGTTTCATGCCAATCACTTAAGGGAACTCTAGTAGGTGTATTGGTAGAGAATTTATAAACAGGATTAATTATTTTTTCAAAGTCAGATTGATTTTTAGCTAAAGTAGCTGTCCAAGTAATCCAATCCGATTTAGTATACGTTTTACGACTATCTAAAGGCAAACCAAATTCATTTTGCTTGGTTAAATAATAAGCCACTTCTTTATCATATACTTTTTGAGGGAATAAATTAAAACCAAAAAGCTTGTCCCAAACCATATTATATTTTTGACTCCAAGTATTTTTGTCATTATAAGTTAATGCATAATGATCGCCTGCATTGGCTAAGTCCTGCCATTTTACTGCCATTTCATTGGCTATGGTAGTATACTTAGTAGCTATCTCTTTTTTACCTAACCTATCTGCCATCATTGCATAACAACGAATACCCACAATTGCTTTAATGGCTAAGTTTGCATTACGTGCTAAATGGCCTGCAAAATCATCTGTGCATAATTGATTCGCAGGATCTAATCCTTCTTTTTCTAAAAATTGAACCCACTGTGTTAAAGTAGCCCAATGTTCAGCTGCATACTTTGCATTACCGTCTGCTTTAACAATAGCTCCGGTTAAAATAATCATATTTCCCGACTCTTCTACTGGCATCCCTTCTGGATAAGTTTGACCATTAGCCAATGGATAAGTGCCTAAATCGTGCGCTGCATAAGGTTGTTTATATAAACCGCTTTTTTCACTAAAATAAAAAATACCATTTAACATACCTTTCATTAAACTTGGGTTATACGCCAAGAATAAAGGAGCACTAGGATATGTTACATCTACTGTATTAATACTTCCATTGCTAAAATTTTCTTTAGATAAAAATAACAATTCTCCATTTTGTTTACTCTTGACTAAATTATGCGCAGCTACTGATTGTCTATAGGCAGTAACGCATAATTTTGCATAATTATCTCCTCCTGCGGCTAATGCATCATTGTAAATAAGTTTATTGAATTTTTCACATTTAGCAATAACTTCTTTGTATTGATTGTTTGCCAATTGTAACATTTTATCCATATTCATTGTTACATCTAATTTCCACCATGGGTCTACACTTTCTGTAAAATATTGGATAGCTTTTATTTCATCATACCCTATTAATACAAGATGTTCTTTATCTATATTATTAGCGGTATCAATATTAAATATAGTATTCAATCCTAAATGAATGCCTTGCACTCCAGCATTTTGGTTGATGCTATTTTTTTGTTGGTTAATCCCATTGGCATTTACCACGAAGGCCTCCGCTGCATTTTCTAAAGTAGCAATGGTTTGCTTTGATTGGTCTTTATTGGCTGCTACATAAGCATAACCCCAATCTATTCTCAGATCATCCCCACTCTTTTGTAAAATGGGTTGGTCTACCGTTCCCACTTTTAAAATATTTAAATGGGAAGTAGTATACCCATTGGCATTCATTTTTTCAGTGCCTTTATCAGAAGCCAATGAGGAAGAAATACCCACATACAATTGAACAATATGCTTCTTGCCATCTTTTGATTTAGTCTTCATTGATAGATAAGAAACAGGACGAGACAATATTGAAAGATCCGTAATTAATAATGGAGAAGTAAAAGCAACATTTAAATCAACTCCACCGCATTCAAATTGATAGATAGTTTGTGTTGCAGACATTACAACAGCTAATTGATTGGCTTCTTTAATTTTGGTAGCTAAATTTTCTACTTGATCAAAAGAAGCTTCTTTACCCATAAAACGATATACTTGATTGTCTACTTTTACAAGTCCTATCATAGATTGACTTGAACCTGTCCAATGCTTTGTGTTGGTTTCATTTAATTTATCACTGAACGACCAAATGCTTACATAGGGATTATGGGTTATCAATGGATATGCTGGGGCTTTAGTAACCTGCGCATTCAATTGTTGGAAAACTACATTCACTGTAAGTAGAAGAGTTAAGCGTAAACGATTCATAGTTATGATATAAATTAGGCAATAATTATAGACAAATAAATATACTAATTTATAGGCTTACGCACTCAATTATCCTATTTTTTTGTATAAACAATTTATTATAATTTTAATAACTATGTACTTATTCTCCTTCATCAAATCCATTGGAAATTTGACCCTTAAAACTTTCTGGGGTTTGCAACAATCCGAAAAATGGGCAACAGCTTATTTACATTCAGTTGAAGCAAAATTCAATGGTAAATTTGATAAAAAAACACTGGAGAAAATTGTAAAAAGATATAGCATTCAACAGCATTTTATTAACGACAGTTTTAGCAGTTTATTTGGTCGCAATAATATAGCCATTGAAAAAGAAAGAAACCTACTTTACTTTATAATGGTTTCGGTGTATGACGATTTTTTTGACGACAAAACTTTAACACTGGAGCAAATTGATACTATTTTTTATACCCCAGCTCAATTTACTCCTCAAACATTTTTTGAAACTGTTTTTATTTACACCCATACTTCTTTGCTTAACCAAGTAGCTGATAGAGAAAAATATTTCAAAGACTTTGAAGGTTTACATATTGCACAAAAGGATTCCTTAGAACAATTCAATGCTCAAGTAACAGACGAAGCCCTTTTATCTATCACCACACGTAAAGGGGGTTATTGTTTACTCATGTGCAGGCATTATTTAGACACCCCCTATTTGCCGGCAACAGATGAGTGCTGGTATACTTTAGGGGGTGTGATTCAATTAACGAACGATTTATATGACATATATAAAGACATGCAGGAAGGCATCATTACCTTGGCAATAAGAGCCACTGACTATCAGGCTACTTATAATTTATACCACAGCCATGCCCTTGCTTTAAATGAAAGTATTCGAAAATTACCTGTAACTAAAGCTAGGAAAAGCGACTTGTCTATTATCTTAAACGTAATTGCAGCTTTTGGCTATGTAGCATTAGATAATTTAAAGCGTTTGCAAGGAACCAATAATCAATTACCTGCATTTAATTCTTTAGCTAGAAAGGAATTGATTATTGATATGGAAAAGAGTATCAATAGATTGAAATTATTGAAATTCACTTATCAGCACGCTAGCATTCAAGAAAATTGATAATGAATTAATAATTCATCTTTTCATTTTTTAAAGTAGTGGGAATCCACACTTGCATCGCATTACTACCTCTATTACACCAGGTATAATAAGGGATAGCCCTTACTTTTTGTAATACGGTTTGAGCAGATAAGCCATCGTCATTAATTTGAATTACAGGTAAATTCGCAACTAAGCTTACCACTTTTTCATCCAGTATGGAAAAGTTTTCCGCAGTAAAATTAATTTGTCGTGGTGCTATAATATTCCATGCTTTACCATTATTGTCAGCCCCTTCAATACAATATACAATGGGTCCTCTTTGAAGTGCCACTCGACCATTGTCTTGCAATAATTCATCTCTTGCTTTAATTTTATTAATTGTCATAGGTAGTTGATATTCAACCACATCATTGTTTTTCCATTTTTGCGCTACAATAGCATATCCATTCTCAATAGCATAGGCAACTTCTTTTCCATTTACTAATAAAATAGGCTTTGAGGTCACAGAAGCATTTTCAAAATGGTATAAATTACCCGGAGCTGCCAGTCCATTTGCCCAACCTGGTATTCTGAATGCAATAGGAAGATTTATTTTCTTCTTCATGTTCAAAGTACATTTCATAGAACCTTCCCAAGGATAATTCGTAGCCATTGTAAATTGCATATCTCCATTGGGCACTTTAAAAGTGGTATTACTTCCTACAAATAAATTCACATAAATTTTACCATTAGTATAGCCATAAATATAATTGCCCAATGATGCAATAAGCCTAGCTATATTAGAAGGACAACAAGCTGTACCAAACCATTCTTTTCTAGCATTTTTTCCAGAAGATGCTAAAGGATTGCCATAAAAAAAACGATCTCCACTTAATGACAATCCATCCAATGCCCCATTGTATAAACTGCGTTCCAACACATCAATATATTCTGCATCTCCGGTTAAACTATTCATTCTTTGATTCCAAAATACCATACCCACTGAAGCACAGGTTTCGCAATAAGCTTGTTCATTAGGCAAATCGTAATCGTTGGTAAATCCTTCATTACTTCCTGCAGAACCAATTCCTCCTGTGATATACATATTTCTGTAAACAACATCTTCCCAAACCCTTCTCATGGCTGTTACATAATCTTGATCTCCAGTATGTGCTGCCACATCAGCGGCACCAGTATATAAATACATGGCTCTAACGGCATGTCCAGTAATATCCTTTTGTTCTTTCACTGGCACTTGATCCTGTGTATACAAAGTATCTTTCCAATCTGTCCACGTATAGCCCTTTGCTAATTGCTTACCTCTTTCTGATAATAACCAATCTGCCAGGTTTAAATATTTTTTATCATTGGTTACTCTAAATAATTTAACCAAGGCTAACTCCAATTCTTGATGCCCTGTTACCCAATCTCTTTTTCCTGGTCCAAATAAAGAATCAAAATAATTAGCCCACTTAATGACAACGTCCAAAAACTTTCTTTTCCCTGTAGCATCATAATAGGCCACAGCAGCTTCAATCATATGACCTGCATTATAATCCTCATGCATACTCATATCTGTCCAACGTTTATCTAATCCTGTTAAAGTATAATAAGTATTCAAATAACCATCTTCTAATTGAGCCGCTGCTATTTTATCAATCCATTCATCTGCCTTGGCTTCTAAATTTTTATCATGACTTGTTTTAATGGCATAAGCCATGGCTTCTAAAGCTTTAAAAACATCAGAGTCGTCATAAAAAACACCTTCATGTTTTTCCCCTTTTTTTCTGGCCACTTTTTCAAAATTTCTAATTCTTGCCGTCTTTTCTTCTGTTTGATAAATACAGGCACTTAAAGTAGTAGTGGCCACTTTATCCATTTTAGGTTTCCAAAAAGCATCTGTTACCGTTACATTGTAAAAATTTACTGGTTCAATTTTTACATGATTTGATTGTGCTGTTGCGTTAAATATTTGTAATGATATAAACAAAATCAACAACGCAATTTTTAAACTCGTATTTGTTTTCATATTTCTATTTTAAAAAAATTTAAAACCTATTTATGGTTTATTTATAACACATCTAAATCCTACTGTTCCATTTCTTTCAAAACCTTGGTTAACTCTTAATAGGTATTGAGCATAGGTTAATTCTCTAGGGCCTCCTTGCACATACCACCAACTGCCTGAAGGTTTAAAGTAACTACCTCCTTTCATAATAATATATTCATAACTTCCAGATACATATTCACTACTCGTAAGTTGCCAGACAGACCCCACTAAATCATATAAGCCATTTGTATTAACTCCTTTAGGATAAGCCCCTACTGTATCTAATACGCCATTGCCTATATTGCACATTGCACTATCAATGCCTTTTATAGTAATAGTACTTAGTGTGCTAGTTATTTCTTCAGATTCCCTAGTTACTGGTTTTTCTTGTTTCCAAGGCCATTCATTAAGCGCTGAGGTTTGTGCAGCATATTGCCATTGTATTTCAGAAGGTAATTGTTTATGATACCAACGAGCATAAGCCGTTGCATCTTCATAACTAACATATATCACTGGCTTTTTGTTATCGGCCAATAATGGCAAACCATTAACCCAGTGTTTCAAATAGTTTACTGTATCCGTTGGCTTGTAATTGCTTTCTTTAATAAAATTATAGAAATCATTATTTGTCACTAAATATTTATCCATCCAGAAAGCAGGAATTTGCTTGCTAGAACTATCCGAGAATGTGGGGTAAGGAATGAAATCATCTCCATGAGTTTGTTTAAAAATAAAGTTTCCAGCATCAACCCTTGTCATATTTATTGTACTAATTGAATCGCCATTTGATGAAGGATTTGCTACCTTATTTTCTGCTTTAAGTCTTGGAACGCCAGCTGTTAAATTGATGATAGATTCATCTAATAAACTTGTTCTAGTAGGTACTGAATCAGCAGCATCTTTAACCTGTTGAACAACTTGCAATATAATTTTACCTTCAAAGCGATTGGCAATTTTGTTGATGTCAATTACTTGATTTTTAAAGGGGAGTATTAAATCGGGCTTACCCAACCCTACATCAGTTGACCAGATATATAATTGTGCATTGCTGCTATCAATATTGTTCATATTATTTTGAACAGTTATATTTTTAGCAACTTGAATATGAATAGCATTATCGACAACATTCACATCAAATATTTTTAATACATGCATAATACAATCTACAGCACCTTCGTTATTAGTACCTAAATACTTCTCATGAAATGATTCAGTTTCAACTTCTAGATAATATCTCCCATTTTTATAAGTTGGTTTTAATAATTTATGATGATACACATCAACAAAATGCCAATTATACCTTGGCGTCACTACAAATAAATTATTTTTATATCCTTGAGGAATAGTTGAATAAATGGTATAGACTACTCTTTGTGGAGTGCCCCATCTATTTACCCAAATACTATCCGCAGTTGTAGCAATTAATGGCATTGCGTCGGATGAATTAAAATTATCCGATAATTGTCTTAACAACTTAGTGGTTTTGCCTAAAAACGCATATTGTTTTTCTACCCAATCTGGTTGTCCGGGTGCCATGATATTTATTTCTGTACCATAACCATTGAAAAAACTTGTTGCAAATTCTCTATTTATTGGCTCCTTATACAATTCGGCAACTCTATAAATAGCAAATCCAGGTTGAATATATTTATTCAAATTAAGCATGGGTGGATAATACAATGCATTGTGCACTCTCCCCGATATTATACCCTGCATATCCTTAGGCACAGCCATTCCTTCACTATACATTATTACACCTGCCCTTACAGCATCTGCGGCTTTTTGTAATGTGTCACTTGAGCTTCCTTGAGTGTCTAATACAACACCATCAGCTGCCGTATTATTAATAAGCCATGATAAACCAGTGTAATGATTTTGTACACGTGTATCAACATCCCATGGATTATAAGAAACAAATAAATGCTTTTGTTGTTTACTTAAATCGTTGCTTATTTTTTTTATAGCTGACAATCCACCTGGGAGGTCTTTATATAAATCAAATTGATTTCTTTGGTCTAAGCCTAATGTAGGCCAGGAAGGCCAAATGGCAATGATATCATCCCCCCCATACAATTTATTGCCTCTGTTTATAAAATCAGGCAAAGCATATTCATTTTTGGGTGTGGAATAAAAAAACTTATCCCAGGTCATCATTAAATGCATTAAATAGGTGTTTCTCATCCATGATAGATCTTTGCGTTTATAAAGACTATCATTAAAATTTTCAACATCGTATAATTTCTTATCTCTAAATACTTTTAACAATCCATTTTGCCAGCTTCCACCATAAGTAGCTATCCATACATTATAAATTATACTTCCATGAGGATATAATATTGTTTCAAATCTTTTTGTTTTTCCTAACAACAAAGTTTTTTTATCTCTTCTGCTAAAACCATAAATACGGAAATAATCATGAATTGGCAAAGTATTAAACCCAAGTTCCCATGCATTGTCAGGTACTATTACATTAACAGGCGCTTTACCTGGAATAAATAAATGTGTTCTCGATAAACTATGAGTGCCCTTGCCTGTTATATATACATTTTCATTATTAATTTCAAAAGGCACTACATTGTCTAAAATAACTGTATCGCTACTTGTATTTAAAAATTGAACTTGAAGTTGAAAACCATCATCTAGTTTAGTAACAGATTTAATGCTAGGTAAAATATGATGCTGTAAATTAGTTGACTCACCCCATTGGATTAGTTTTATGGCATGTGGCAAAGCAATAGATTGATTGTTTAAAACAAACCCATTAATTTCACTACTATCATTTGAAAAATGAATTTGGTTAATTGTTGCATTTTGAGCTTGACTCTTCCCATTCAAAATCAGTAAAAAGACTATACAGTAAAAAGATAAAGTCCCGCACCTCTTGTTTATACTATTCATGTACTTAAAATGTGAAAGAAAGTTACAAAAAATGACTTAAAATAGGCTGGAATGATGGTGGTTTGTTTAACAAGATTTATCTTTAACTCAATTGACACCTATCTTAAAGGAACTTATGGAAATAAACATGGAAACAAGTTGGAAAAAAGCTTTATCGGAACTTTTCGATAAGCCCTACTTTATCCAAGTAACGGAGCACCTTAAAGCTGAAAAAGCATTAAAAAGAGTTATTTACCCAAGTGGAAGTCAAATATTTAATGCCTTTGCTTTAACGCCTTATGAAAAAGTAAAAGTGGTCATTTTAGGACAAGATCCTTATCACAACCCTCATCAAGCAATGGGATTAAGCTTTTCAGTACCTGAAGGTGTTAAACCACCCCCTTCCTTAATGAACATTTTTAAAGAATTACAGAAAGATATAGGCATGGCTATTCCAACAACAGGCAACCTTACCAAATGGGCCGAACAAGGTGTACTATTACTAAATGCAGTTTTAACAGTGAGGGCCAACGAACCTGCGAGTCATGCAAAAATTGGATGGACTCAATTTACGGACGACATCATTCGATTAATTTCAGCCGAAAAAAAAGGGATTGTATTTATTTTATGGGGTAATTTTGCCCAAGAAAAAATTAGATTAATTGACGCTTCCAAACATAAAATTTTAAAAGCCACTCACCCTTCCCCCTTTAGTGCTTATAATGGTTTTTTTGGATGCAAACATTTTAGTGCAACTAATGAGTATTTAGTAAAACAAAATAAAGACCCCATCAACTGGGCTATTTAAATAGAGTCTATGAAAATTGTAAAAAATATTATTGCACGTACATTAGCTTTCTGGGCTTTATTTGTATTTGCCTCCACTATGATGATATTTTTGTGGTTTTATCTTTTTTGTTTCTTTATCCCAGATCCTTTTAAAACAAGATATCACAGAAGAATATCTCAAATGTGGATGGGATTATTTTTATTCTTATCAGGATGTTCTTTTAGCGTGAAAGGAAAAGAGGTATTTGATGGATTAGAAAATGCTGTGGTGGTTTGTAATCACAATAGCTTAATTGATATTCCAGTGAGCACCCCTTTTTTGCCCCGAGCCAATAAAACGATTGCCAAAAAAAGTTTTGTATATGTTCCTCTATTTGGATGGATTTATCAATTTGCAACAGTCATTGTAGATAGAAAAGACCATAATAGTCGTAAGAAAAGCTACGATAATATGATTAAGGTATTAGACAATGGTTTAGACATGTTAATTTATCCTGAAGGAACAAGAAATAGAACAACTGCTCCTTTAAAATCTTTTTACGATGGTGCTTTTAAGTTAGCCGTTGATGCTCAAAAACCAATTGTACCTGTAGTTTTATTAAACACTAAAAGAATTTTACCGGCAAAGCCCGCTATGTATTTTACACCAGGTAAAATTTATATGCATATACTTCCCGCTATTTATCCTAAAGGACACACAAAAGATAGTTTAAAACAAACAGTTTTTGAAGTGATGTCCGCTTACTATTTAGAAAATAACGATCAAATTAATAACTAGAGGAAGAGAAGGTTCTACTTCTATTGATTTTCAAATCTCTCAATATCCCCGATTTAGGATTTACGGTAATACTAAAAGAACGATACATGCCAATAGGCGTAACATTGATAGATAATTGCCAGCAGTGCATCTCACGCGTAATAAACATACTCAATTGTTGAATACTAGCTTTTGCTACGTCCACATAACCCGTGCCCCCGATTTTCCATTTGGGTGTTAAACTAAAATCGCCATTAAAATTTAAACTAGAATAGGTTTGTAATTTAAACCCAGAATAATCGGGCTTTAACATTCTAGAAAATTGAAAAGAATAGGAAACTGTTAAACTCCATGGAATGCTAAAATCTGTAAATTCAGCTGGATTTGCTTTTACATATTGTAATTGTCTTTGCTGCTCATCGGGTGTCATAAAAGGATCTAAAGGAATTTCTTTTTTCTTAGAGGCAGCTTCATCTTTAGATTTGCTTTTAAAAGAAGTTGAAATTGAAACACCCCCACTAGTAATATGACCTAGTTTTAATTTAGTAGGATCTATATCTAATTTATTAACCCTGAAGCCTTGCTTATCATTTGCATAAGGATCTACAGTAAAAGAAGAGGAAATATTAAATCGGTCAAATAAAATTGTACGGGCATAAAAATTAAAATTACCTAATTGAAAACTATCCGCTAAGAAATTATAATTAGAAGTGAAACCAAATCCTTCAATCAATTTTACTTTTTTAAAGGCCTCTGCGCTAGTATCATTCTTATCTTTCACTTTCATCTCCAATAAATTATCTAGCCCAAAGCTCAATCCTCCAAAAGTTCCTTCAGAATAAGCACCGCCTAAAGCACCTCCATCAAATTTTGAAAAACGATAGGTTCGGCCTGTAGTATCAATCTGAGTTGAATAATGATAAGTAGCAGCTAAATCTGGGGTATAATTTAAAGATACATTTGGTCTTAATTCATGTCTTATTGCTTTGACATAATCACTTTTAAATTTATAAGTACCAAAAATTCTACTAGCAGTTCCCACACCAAAACTTACATGAGGTGCTCTATAAAAACCTCTATTATAAGTTGTGTCCACTTTATTTAATTTACTATTCCAGGTTTTAGTATTTTCTTGTCCAAACCATTTTTCTTCAAACCCTATAGAAGGGGTAACAGTAATAGGCCCTAATGATGGTAAAGAAACACTAATAGGAATACTATGCGTGGCGCCCCATTGCATGGTGTCTAATAACTTATTGATGTTAAAGGCTGAATCATAAAAAGACATTTGGTTTTGAAAAGATCCATTATACCCTATTCCAAGTTTTTCATACCATTTGCCGCTTCCAATTTGATCTTTAGACTGAAAAGGATATAAAGTAAGTGCATTGAAATTAATATTGGGCAAGCTTAAACTCACTAATCCTAAATTATTATTTTGATTGTGATTTAAATTGACAGACAAATTATATTTATTATCCCAAGCTTTATTATAACTAATGGATGAACTAATTTGATTCTGGTAATTTTGATAAGGGTTATTTAACAAATAACTATTATACTTTGTGCTACCAAAATTTACATTCGCAGAAAAATTAGTACCGGGTAAAGCTCTCGTATCCATTGAGTGAGACCAGTTGATCATAAAAGTTCTACCACCCGTATACTCACTAGCAATGCTTGTATTTCTGTTAAGAATTCTGGAGTTTTGTAAACTTAAATTAAAGTTGCCAATATATTTATATCGCAAGATATACTTACTATTCAAGTTAGCACTCCATCCACCATAAGAATATATATTACTTCTAATGGTTGCATCAAAATTATCACTCAACACTTTATAATATCCTAAACCTTCAAACCCTAATCCAAAATCTTCGCTGGTCGAAAAAGCAGGCGCCATCATACCTGAATGTTTTCCTTTTGATAAAGGAAATATACCAAAGGGTATTCCAATAGGAAAAGGCACTCCTTCGAATTCAGGAAAAGCAGGGCCAGATACTCCTATTTTATCGGTGATTATTTTAAGCTTATTTGTTCTAAAGGCAAAATGTGGTTCATCTAAATTACAGGTGGTAAATCTTGCTTTCCAAGCAAAGGCTTCGTCTTGACTCACCTTCTTCATGGTATTTGCATTGATAAAAATTTCCCCTTGTTGAAAATTAGTATTTTTAGTTAACCCCTTCCCCGATTTCATATTGAAATAAATAGAATCATTCACCGAAGTCATACTGCCTTCAATAAATTTAGGATTACTCATTGGATTGCCAGTGGTGTCTTTGGCACCATAAGCTTTAATGTTCTGGCTTTGTTGGTCATATACAATGGTAGCTGCTTCTAGTTGAGAAGTTTTATAAACAGTTTTAGCCTTTCCGTAGAGAAAGAATTCTTTGGTAGACATGATCATCACCCCAGAATCTTCCGCATTATAATTCACTGGTGTATCAATACTATCTTTCGAAATTCTTAGAGATCTTATAGAAGTAGAGTCATTTTTCTTAGAAATAGTGTCTTTTTTACTGGAAATGGTATCTTTTAGTGGTGCCTGTATTTTGGCCTGTGCAAAAACACCCATTATGGGCATTAAAACTATTGTTAATGTTAGTAAAATGCTACTATTTACAATAGAACGCCTATATTTTACGTTATTTTTGTGTCCTGCTATTATCACAGCAGCAAAAATAAACTAAAACAGCATTAAGGCACTGATTATGAAGCAAAATAGACTGATTTTAGCATTTACTTATAGCACAATTGCCCTTTTTAGCCTTATTAGCTTAAGTAGTGAAGCCCAAAATTCGCAAAAAACCATAAAACGTATCATTATTGACCCAGGACATGGAGGCACAGATCCAGGTTCTAATGGTAAATATTCTACAGAAGCTGCTGTTTCTTTGGCCATTTCCTTAAAATTAGAAGAATACATCAACCAATCAATTCCAGATGTAGAAGTTATACTTACCCGAAGAACAGAAATCTATAATTCAGTGGTTGAAAAAGCAAATATTGCTAATGCAGCAAAAGGTGACCTCTTTATTTGCATTCACACCAATTCAGCCGACCCAAGACGTGAAAGAGAAATCATTGGCTATACCAATAAAACCTATACCGTTAAGAAAAAAGGAGTTAAAAGAAAAGTAACACGTAGAGTACCCTTGTATAAAACCACTTATACCCCAAGTACAGCAAGGGGTACAGAAACATTTATATATAATGTAGGCAAGTCCGATCAAAAAAAGGATATGGCCAATGAAGCAGTAGATGATGTTGTAGAAAAATTAGACTCTGTTTCTATAAAGCAAATTAAAGAAATCGAAGAAGCAGATCCTACCCGCTCCATGATGGTAAGTTTGCTTACTCAACAATTTTTTCAGAGAGCCGCTAGTTTAGCATTAACCATAGAAGAAGAGTTTAAAGCAGCAGGTCGTATAAGTAGAGAAGCTAAGCAAAGACAAAAAGGAATTTGGGTACTAGCTGCAGTTCAAATGCCTGCCGTATTGGTAGAAACAGGCTTTATTTCCAACCCAGAAGATGAAGATTATCTGAACAGCGAGGATGGACAAAATGAAATATGTGAGGTAATTACCAAATCTATAATTCGGTACAAAAATTCGCTAGAAAACCAGAAAAAGACAAATGCCAATTAGCTCCCATTTTTTAGCTAATTTTACAGTAAAGTTTATTTAAACAGATGCGAATATCAAACGAAACAAAAGTGGGTGCATTAACTGTAATAGCCATTACTTTAATGATTCTAGGATTCAATTTCCTTAAAGGCAAAACTATATTCCAACCAGGTAATTTTTTATATGCAAAATATACCGATACCAAAGGATTAATTGTTTCAAATCCGGTATTTGTAAACGGATATCAAGTAGGTACGGTTTTTGAAATTGAAAATCAAAAAGATAATTTAGCTTCTATCATTGTTTCCGTTAAGTTAAATGAACCTTATAAAATTCCTACCAACTCCGTAGCAACAATTCAAGACAATCCATTGGGCATTAGTAGTATAAGTATTGTGCTTGGGGATGCTGCTAATTTTATTAAATCAGGAGATACTATCAAAACTGCTCCTGCTACAAGTTTATTAGGCGACTTTGTAAATACGCTTTCTCCATTAGGTGAAAAAACAAAAAGTGCTATTACCTCGCTTGATAAAGTTTTAAACAATATTAATACGGTATTGAGTGAAAATAATAAACAAAATTTAGCACTTATTATAGCCAATTTATCAGCGACTACTAAGAGTCTTACTAATTCAATGGCGGCCATAGAAACAATGCTTCAAAAACAAAATGGTTCTGTGAGTCAATCATTTGATAACATTAATACTTTTACTAAAAACTTAAATGATAATAACGAAAAGCTAAATAATATTATCACCAACTTGGATAGCGCTTCTAAAGCTGTTAAGGATGCCGATTTAAATAAAACAATCAAAACAATTCAAGTAGCTGTTGCAAGTTTAAATATAACCTTACAAAAGTTAAATACAGGCAATGGGACTGCTTCTAAATTACTAAATGATACGGCCTTTTATAACGAACTACAAGGCACTCTTAAAAGTATTAATACACTAGTTGACGACGTAAAAGTGCATCCTAAAAGATATATTAACGTGTCTGTATTTGGCAAAAAAGATAAAACTACCCCTTTAGAAAAGCCTTTAGCTGATTCTGTGAATCATGAATAAATGGGCCTACATCATATTATTCCATTGCATTTCCTTCTCGCAAGTAAAAGGACAACAGGTTCCCGTTTCTACTATTAAAGACACTGTTGTTTCAACATACCCTCCCTTAGAAAACGGAAGTAAATTAATTGAATTTCTTTCTGCCGAAACTTATAATGTCAAAAAAATGGATAGCATGGACTACTTAATTTTTGTAGGACATGTTAAAATTAGACAAGGAAAAACATTATTGTATGGAGATAGTATTATACTAAATACTACCAAAAATACTTTAGAAGGATTTGGAAATATTCATATTAATGATGCCGATAGTGTACATACCTATGCCTCCTATTTAAAATACCTAGGCGCTACTAAAAAAGCATTTTTACGTAAAAAAGTAAAATTAACAGATGGAAAAGGGTTACTCACCACCGATTCATTGGATTACGATGTTACCGTGAAATTGGGCAGCTTTAAAAATGGAGGAAAACTAGTTCGCAATAAAACGGTACTAACCAGTACAGAGGGACTTTATTATGGAGAAACCAGGGATGTCATATTTAGAAAAAAGGTTGAACTAATTGATCCAGAAAATAATATCATTACAGATACGCTTGAATACAATACCTATACACAATTAACTAATTTTATTAGTCCTTCCAAAATAATCACTGGCAGCAGAGTTATTAATACGAGTAATGGGAATTATAACACGGGTTCTAGGAAAGGTTACATGTATGACAGATCTTCTATTGACGATAGTACTTATCATTTTGTTGCTGATGAAATGGCGGTGGACGATTCATTGGGTATGGGCGAATTTAAAGGAAACGCTATTTATACTTCGAAAGACACGATGGGCTTTGATTTAAAAGCGAATAATATAAAAGCCAATAAATTAAAAAGCACTTTTTTAGCAACAGAAAACCCATTGTTGTTAATTAAACAAAAGAAAGACACTTTATATATTGCTGCTGATACTTTATATGCCGGAAAAATATCCGATTTGAAAAGAAAAATTCCTCCCGCAAGAGATAGCGTGGGTATTGTAACTGATACCACTTTAAATAAATATTTTGAAGCCTATCATCATGTTAAAATTTATTCAGATTCGCTACAAGGCAAGGCAGATAGTTTATTTTATTCATTGAGTGACTCCACTATAAGACTTATATCAGATCCTATTATATGGGCGAATGACAATCAAATTACCGGCGACACGCTTTATTTATTTGTAAAGAATAAAAAGCCAGCACAATTATATGTTTTTGAAAATGCATTTGCAATTAACAAAATTGATACTACCCAATACTTTAATCAATTAAAAGGCAATAAATTAAATGTTTGGTTTGAAGAGGGCGCTGTTCAAAAAATGCGCGCAAAAGGAAATGCTGAAAATGTATACTTTGCCTTAGACAATGATAAAGATTTCATTGGCGTAAATCATTCCAATGCACAAATAATTGAAATTAGTTTTGAAAATAATGAGCCTACAAAAGTGGTTTTTAAAAATCAACTCATTGGCAAGATGACACCTCTTAGCAAAACGCCCAAAGAAGAATTACAAATTAGAGGATTAAAGTGGCAGGAAAATCTTAGACCGAAGAGTAAATACGAGCTTATCAATCGCCCGCTTTCAAAGAATTAATAGTCCTTAACTCTTCTCTTGCATCAAGTAGGCTTTAATAAATCCATCAATTTCACCATCCATTACAGGGCCAACATTTCCTACTTCAAAATCGGTACGGTGGTCTTTTATCATTTTATAAGGATGAAAAACATAAGAACGTATTTGACTACCCCACTCTATTTTTTTCTTATTGGCATTAGAAGCATTTAAGGCTTCTTGTTTTTTACGCATTTCTTCTTCATACAATCTACTCTTCAACATCTTCATCGCAATTTCTCTATTCTCTCCCTGTGTTCTTGATTGTTGACACTCTACAATAATACCAGAAGCATGCCTTAGCCTTACCGCCGTCTCCACTTTATTTACGTTTTGACCTCCTTTACCACCACTTCTATAAAACTCCCATTCAATATCGGCTGGGTTCACTACAATTTCAATGGTGTCATCAATTAAAGGATATACATATACAGATGCAAATGAAGTGTGGCG
The DNA here is from genome assembly GCA_903854725.1 of uncultured Bacteroidota bacterium. Classification (GTDB taxonomy): domain Bacteria; phylum Bacteroidota; class Bacteroidia; order Chitinophagales; family Chitinophagaceae; genus Sediminibacterium. The sequence goes on along the minus strand of CAINWZ010000077.1, from coordinate 6,741 downwards.
TCTTGCATTGCTATCAAAGGGTGAAATTCTTACTAAGCGGTGTACACCCGATTCAGCTTTCAAAAACCCATAAGCAAAAGGTCCATCAAATTGTAAGGTAGCCGATTTAATACCCGCTCCATCGCCTTCTTGATAATCAAGAGAGCTCACTGTCCAACCTTGCTTTTCACCATACATAGTATACATACGTAAAAGCATTTCAGCCCAATCCTGACTTTCGGTTCCACCAGCGCCTGGATTAATTTGTAAAATAGCAGGGAGTTCGTCTTCAGGTTTATTTAAAGTGCTCTTAAATTCAGCTTCTTCAATGGAATCAACAGCTTTTTTGAATGCATCCTGCGTTTCTTGTTCTGTAGCATCACTTGCTTTCCAAAAATCAAATAATACTACAAAATCTTCTACATTGGATTCAACCGTTTGAAACATGTTAATCCAATATTCATTTACCTTAATTTCTTTCATGGTACTAGTAGCACGAACATTGTCATCCCAAAAACCAGGTGACAAAGACAATTGTTTGTCTGTAGCTACTTTATATAATCGATTATCGACGTCAAAGAAACCTCCTCAGGACGCTTACTTGGTCCTTCATACGCTTTATCTGCTCAATAGTCATGTATGATCAAGTTTAACATTAAACCTTTTTAAAGGATTTAATGATGTATTAAAAATGAGCCAGGTTAGTGGACTCTGTTTTGCAAAAAGTACTACAAGCCTCATAAGCCGGATTCTGTTTCTAAACTATCATTTATCTAGCTCCAACATTGCTGGTGGAGTCTTGCTGCCTACCCTGGAACTTGAACGAGTCGTTCTTAAGCGCTCCTTTACGTGGCATTACAGCACCCAAGGTTTACCCTATAAAACAATTACTTGTCTTATCCGTGCGCTTTTACCGCACGTTTTCACCTTTTCCCCTTGCGAGGTAGTTATTTTCTGTGGCACTTTCTCTGTCCCGATAAATCGAGACGCCGGCTATTCACCGGTGGGTTACCCTATGCTGTCCGGACTTTCCTTGGTAATTGCTTACCACGATAGCTCGGGTTTGTAGTAAGGCAAAGGTAAGTAATTAAAATTTGACGATAAATCAATACTCAAAAAACACTTCTGTGGCCCCATAGCCGTAGAAATCGGAATATTGATTGATGAAATTTTTAACGCCCTTTTTCACTTTCAATAGGTCATGAATTTCACCTTTCAATTTGCCCGTTCCTACACCGTGGATGATGGTTAAGGAAGGCTTATGATGAAATTGCGCTAATTCAAACCACTTTTCAAACTCGGCTAATTGAATGGTTAATATTTCAAAGTTGGTTAAGTGATCATGTCTATCTACTAGTTTTTCAATATGTAAATCAATCACCGATCTAGCTGGAGCAATATGCTCTTTAATTTTTGCGGCATCATACACTTTAAAACCTGCAGATCGCAAGATATCCATTTGTATATGATTGTCTTCGGCTTTATCAGGATAAATAGCAAATAAGGAATAGGTTAGCGTTGTTTTATTGTCTTCTTTTAAAGTTTCAATTTTTTGAAACAATTGTTTGGGTTTTATTTTTAAATGTGTCTCAAAATGATCGGCCTTTTTTTTATGAGGCTCCACTAAAGAAAAATCGACGGTAAAACTTGGTGAATCATTTACTGCGGCAAAAGGAATATCATGTATGTAAAAATCGGTAAAAGGATGCAGGGTGGATTCAATAGCGAAACCTACTTCCCCATTAAAAGATTGTTCATACACAAATTTATAACCTACTCTTGTGTGATTAGATATGAATATTTTTAAATTTTCAACAATTTCATCATTAAAATCGTCTAGACTAAATTTGGGAACAATATTAATCCAAACACCATCTTCAACTTTAGCTTCAATTACTTTAATTTTTTCTTTCGGAATTTGATCTACATATATTTTCTGTGGTGCCTTTTTTTCAGGGAATAATTTTTTTTCCGTAAATCTTTTAAAATAGGGAAAATCAATTTGATTCATGTAAGCAGGAAACTTCACGCCTCTAACTTCAATCATCACCATTTCCTCATTCATGATTTCAATAATGCGGCCTTCTTCATTAGTGTGTAAAACAAGAATTTCGTCGCCTACCTGATACTTCATGTGCTAATTAAATTAAACTTGTTCTTTTGACAATAAACTATTCTTGCGTCCGAAAGAAGAATATACAACAAGTCCTAAACACATCCATATAAAAAACCAAACCCAACTTATAGGCGGTATTTCAATCATTAAATATAAACAGCAAAGTGCTCCAATAATTGGTATGACAGAGTATTTGCGTAAAAAACTAAGAATGGATACAATCGTTAAGATGAATATGAAAACTAAAAATAGAATTTCTTGATACCCTTCATTTGCTCCTGTCGAAACAGCATTACTAATTCTATCTTTTGATAAAAACATAAATAAAGCCGCTAAAATTGGAATCAAATACCTTCCATTAATATAAGGCAATCTAAAAGCTTGCTTCACTGTGTTAGGAGGTAGCTTTGGTAAAACTAATACGCCAAAGCAAACTAGTACAAAAGCAAATAACGTTCCAATACTTGTTAAATCGGTCATTCTACTAATAGACATGAATAAAGAAGGAATGCCTACAAAAAATCCTGTTACAATAGTGGCGAATCCAGGAGTCCCAAATTTTGGATGCACTTTTGAGAATTTTTTAGGCAATAAACCATCTCTACTCATACTCATCCATATTCTTGGTTGACCTAATTGAAAAACCAATAAAACACTCGTCGTTGCCACCACTGCACTTATAGAAATAATATAGCCTATTTTATGCAATCCTAATTGATCAAAAACAAAGGCCAATGGGTCATCTACTTTTAATTGGGAATAATTAACCATCCCTGTTAAGACCAATGCAATTAATATATACAATACGGTACAAATTATTAATGAATAAATCATACCTCTTGGTAAATCACGTTGAGGGTTTTTACATTCTTCTGCAGTAGTGGATATGGCATCAAAACCAATATAGGCATAAAAAACAGCTGATACACCAGCAAGCACTCCTTTAAAACCATTTGGTAAAAATGGATCCCAGTTTTTAGTATCTACATAATAGAATCCTAAAATAATTACACCTACGATAATGACTATCTTAAAAATAACCATTGCATTGGTGGTCTTTTTACTTTCTTTAATACCTCTATATACCAAAGCCGTAGTTAAGGTAACAATAATGGCAGCAGGTATATTTAAAATTAATTTCCAGCTTCCAATAAGTGGTGCATTAGTGATGGCATCATAACCAACTCTTGCCAACTTACTAAAAGTAGCGGGCGTTCCTCCTGCAGCTAAATGTTTCACTGCTTCATCATACCCCTGTTGTGCTTGTTCATAATTAGTTGCAAGCCACCCTGGCAAATGAATATGAAGTCCTTCTAATAAATTAACAAAATAGCCACTCCAACTAATGGCCACCACTATATTTCCAATAGCATATTCTAATATTAAGGCCCAACCAATAATCCATGCTATTAATTCACCAAAAGTTACATAGGCATAGGTATAAGCGCTGCCTGCAATGGGAACTCTACTTGCAAATTCTGCATAACACAAGGCACTAAAGCCGCAAGTAATAGCAGTAACAACAAATAACAATGAAATGCCAGGTCCTCCATGATAAGCAGCAGTTCCAATGGTCGAAAATATGCCCGCACCTACCACAGCCGCAATGCCCATAAAGGTTAAATCTTTAACACCCAATACTCTTTTTAAACTGCCGGCACTATGACCATCACTTAATCCGGCTTCTGCATCTTTCACAATTTTGTCGATCGATTTCTTCCTAAATAAGTTCATCATGTGAAAAGGGTTATTGATTTCTATTCATTAAGTAATTCGCCAATTCTATCAAAGGTTTTTTACGATCAGATACAACCGCTATTGCTTCTAAATGTTCGAAAGCTTCTTGTAAGTATTTTGCTTTACAATCTTGTGCCCAAGCATCCACTCCACATGATTTAAAAATGGATAGCACTTTTTCCACTTTATCAGGCGCCGTGGAAGCTAACAATGCAATTAATTCCTTTTTCTGCTGCGCATTAGCCACTTCTAAAGCATGTATTAATAAAAATGTTTTTTTATTCTGTTTAATATCGCCTCCGGGTTCTTTTCCAAACAGCGCCGCATCACCAAACGCATCTAAATAATCATCTTGTACTTGAAAGGCAATACCAATTTTTTTACCAAACTCATATAAGTGTTGACAATTATTTACACTGGCCCCACCTAAAATGGCACCCATTTCTAAACTTGCCGCTAACAACACAGAAGTTTTTAATGTAATCATATGAATATACTGATCCATTGTTACATTTTCCATTTTAGAAAAATCCATATCAAGTTGTTGGCCCTCACAAACTTCTTTAGCCGTCGTATTAAACAGTTGTAGTATTTTAGGCAGGAATTGAGGTTGAATTTTTTGCAAATATTCATATGCCCTTATCAACATCACATCCCCCACTAATAAAGCAGTACTACTATCATATTTAGTGTGTACAGTAGCCTTCCCTCTTCTTAAAGCAGCCGCATCCATCATATCGTCATGCACTAAAGTGAAATTGTGAAAAAGTTCAACGGCATTAGAAAGTTGAAATGCATCGGCATGAATATCGCTAAACAATTCGTTGCCTAATAAACACATCACAGGTCTTATTCTTTTGCCTCCAATACTTAAGAAATAATTACCTGGTTCGTATAGGGTAGCTGGTGCCTGAGGGAAATGATTTGCATCAAACCCTTTATTAAATTTCTCTGATAATTCTTGAAAACTATGCATACTACAAACCTAAACATTATTCGCAAGATTGCCTAGCGCTGATATAGCTTGTTTATGAAAATTTTAGCATTTATTAAACAAGTTTCGTTTAGATTTTACCCTTAAATTTGTGTACCCCCAAATATCTGTTATGACAAAAAAGCATTTACTTTTTACTGTATTAAGTTTATTCCTATTCCAACTATTATTCGCTCAAGATATTATTATAGACACTCCCGTAAATAGATCTTTGCATTTATATGAGGATGGTTATAAAAAGTCATTTGGTGTCAAAATGTATCCAGGGGCTTTAACCTACAAAAGTTTTTACAGAACCAATAAAGCCATTGAACTTTCCGGGTATATCACTTTAGATGGCTTTTGGCTATCCGTCTTAAATGAAATTTATACCCCCATCAAAGAGGATAATCAATTGTCTTGGTTTATTGGGTATGGAGGACATTTAGGTATTTGGAGCGAGGAATGGAAAAAGAAAAATAGTACCCTAGATAAGTCCAATATTTCTGTAGGATTTGATGGAATTATAGGCCTAGATTATAAAGTAAAAAACTCACCTCTCAATATTAGTATAGATTGGCAACCTTCTTTTAGTATTATACAAGGTTATTTTAAAAATCAAGGGGGAATAGGCGTTAGGTATATATTTAAATAACACGAGCGCCTCCGAATTTTACACGCCTGAGTTACTTATTGTTAATGAAATAAAGAATCTACAAATTCATCTTTATCGAATAATAGTAAATCTTTTATTTGTTCCCCTACTCCAATATATTTTACAGGAATTTTACATTGATGCGCAATTGATAATACAACACCCCCTTTTGCAGTGCCGTCTAATTTTGTTATAGCCAACGCGTTCACATTGGTCACTGCCATGAATTGTTTAGCTTGTTCTAATGCATTTTGTCCAGTAGATCCATCTAACACTAATAAGATTTCATGCGGAGCTGCTGGTAATTGTTTTTCAATGACACGTTTAATTTTACTTAACTCGTCCATTAAATGAACTTTATTATGCAAGCGTCCTGCTGTATCAATTAAAACAACATCTGCATTCTTGGCAATGGCAGATTGAATGGTATCAAAAGCCACCGCACTAGGATCTGCTCCATGATTTTGTTTCACAATATCTACACCCACTCTTTCGCTCCAAATAGTTAATTGATCGGCTGCTGCAGCTCTAAAAGTGTCTGCAGCACCTAGTATCACTGTATTACCTGCTTCTTTGTAATGATGTGCTAATTTACCAATAGTAGTTGTTTTACCTACACCATTCACCCCCACTACTAATATTACATAAGGCTTTGTATCTGCGGGCGGAATAAATCCAAGCTGCTGTGAAGGCGCATCTACTAATAAAGAAACGATTTCTTGGTGCAATAAGCCGTTTAATTCAGTGGTAGATAAATATTTTTCTTTTTTTACGCGCTGTTGTAATTTTTCAATGAGGGCTAAAGTTGTTTCGACACCCACATCAGCACCTATTAATTCCTCTTCTAATTGATCTAGCACTTCTTCATCAACAGAAGTTTTTCCAATAATAGCTTTAGAAATTCTTTCCAAAAACCCCTTCTTGGTTTTCTCTAACCCTTCATTGAGGGTCTCCTTTTCTTTTTTTCCAAATAATTTACCTAAAAAACTCATGTTGTAAATTTAATCAATAAATATAGAATCTAGTATAGGTTAAAAAGAAAAAGTCCAGACTAGGTCTGAACTTTAAATGTTTTGTAGAAGATTAAAATCTGTAATCAGATTTTAAAACTATTTCGCGGCTAAGAATTCTTTTACAAGATCTTTGTGAACGATATTCTCTTTAAAAGTATACGCGCCTGTTTTAGGGCTACGGATAGCTTTAATTACTTTAGTCCAGTTTTTTGCTTCAGCTGAAGCCTTAAGATCTTTTACTTTCGCGTTTTTAGATGCTGATTTTGCC